>CAMCTE010000033.1 GCA_945878385.1 Azohydromonas lata NBRC 102462
TCGGGCAGCACATGGTCGTTGAAGGTGGCGTATTGCTCGTCGATCAGGTCGTGCGCTTCGCTGGCCACCTCGCGCAACTGCTCAATACCCACACTGGACCCGACCAGGCGGGATTGTTCGAGAAGGTCGGCAAACCGAACCTCGAAGAACTCGTCGAGGTTGGACGAGACGATGGTGATGTAGCGCAGCCGCTCCAACACGGGCACATCTGCATACTGCGACTGCGCCAGGATGCGCCGGTTGAAGGCCAGAATCGACGATTCACGGCTGAGCCAGGGATTGGAAGCAGGCACAGTGGCGCCTAGACCGACCGTTGGCGGGAATACGGAGCCGGGCTCGGGGCGATTGCTCGACATCACCCCGAGGCTAAGGCCTCAATGTGACGGTTTCGTGACAATCGCCCGCGCGGGCTTCCGGCGTCAGGGCTGCAGGTCGATCTGCAGGATGGCGGTGGTGCCACTGACTTCGTTGCCCACGATGAGCAGGGGCTTGCCGTTGGGCGAGCGGTTGGCCGGAATGAGGGCCAGTCCTTCAGGGCCGCGGTCGCCGGTGGTGCCACTGCGGGTATTGATGTAGGTCATGAAGACAGGTTTGGCCGGGTCGCTGATGTCGTAGGCCATCACACCACCCACACGCTCCAGGCCGATGAAGGCGATCGTCTTCTTGCCGAAGCGGCCAATCACCACACCTTCGGGCTCTGGGCCTTTGCTGGCGCTGCGGCTGTCCAGGGTGTTGTTGTCGTGACTGGCGTTGAAGGCGGCCTGGGTGAGGGCTTGGGTGCGGCGCTCGAGGTCGTCTCCCGAATCGGAGATGCGCTTGAAGCTGGTGTCCCAGATGGTGAAGGAGCGGGCGCCGAAGCTGTAGAGCTCGTTGCACTGACCTGCAGCGTTCTTGCCGGCGCTGCCACCATTGGGTGTGGCAGTGATGCGCAGGCGTCCCAGGTTGGAGTCGAGGATCAGATTGGCCGCGTCGGTGAACACCGCAGGGTCCAGACCCTTGTCGCAATGGGCGCGTACGCGCGTCTCTTCGTTGAAGCCCGGCCAGTCGGCGCGTGCATCGCCTTCATTGGCCGTGACGAGGTAGGTCACACCGTTGACGCTGTAGCTGGCGATGGCGTCAGGCAAGTACAGGCCTTTGACAGGGTAGTTGGCGATCTTGATGGCCGGCGTGCCGGAATTGGTGTTGGTGCCGCCGTCTTCGTCGCTGGCGTCCAGGCCCATGCCGGCAGCCATGTGGTCTTTGACGCCCAGAGGACGGATGTCCTTCACCTGTGCGGCATCGATGTCGATGATGGCCACTGCGTTGTTTTCCTGCAGCGTCACATAGGCGGTCTTGCTGTCATCGCTGACGGCAACATATTCAGGCTCCAGGTCTTGCGCCACAGTGGCATTGGGGCCATAAATGCGCACACCTAGGCGGCGCAGTTCATCGGCGCGGCTGTTGTAGGCCTTGAAGTCGGCGGTGAACACCACCGGGCTGCGTCCGTCGTTGACGGTGATGATGCTGATGGAGCCCTCGGGGTCGACCGAGTCGGCCAGGCCGTAGCTGTTGGGCTCGCCTTCGTTGGCCACCACCACCTTGCGACCGTCGGGCGTGAAGGTGAGCATGTCGGGCTGCGAGCCCACCACCACGCTGGACAGCAGCTGCAGGTCCGAGGCGCGGAAGAACGCCACCCGGCCCGGCGAGGTCTTGGGTGAGGCTTCCACCGCCAAGGCCACCAGGCCTTCGTGGATGGCCACGCTGTTGATGCCGGCGCCAAACGGCGTGCCGCTGATGCTGCCTACCTTGGCGGGCTTGGTCGGGTCGCTCAGGTCCAGCACATCCACGGTGTTGTTGGCGCCGTTGACCACAAACAAGCGCTTGCTCAGCGCGTCGTAAGCCGTGATTTCGGCTGCACCGAGCGCCGCGCCGTCAAAGCCGCCGATCTTTTGAATGCTGATCGAAGACGGCGTGAGTTCCTCGGGGCTGTCACTGCCGCCGCAGGCGGTCATTGCCAACACGGCCAGTGTGGCCGAGCAGGCCAGCAGCCACACGAGGATGGGGGAGCGACGCGGGGGGGGCGCGTCAGATGCAGTGGGGTGGAGTCGGGTGTTCATTCCGTCATCTTGCGTCGATTTGATGACGATTGCGTGAAGACGCAGCGGCGCCACGGATTCATCCAGTCGTCATGTTCTGTGGCCATGATTGACTCATGGACATGTCTGCACCCGCCCGTTGGAACGAAGCCGGTGAACCTTTGAAGGTGCGCACGGTATGGATTTCAGACATCCACCTGGGCACCCCCGGATGCCAGGCGGTGGCACTGCTGGAATTCCTCAAGGATGTCGAGTGCGACACCCTGTATCTGGTGGGTGACATCATCGACGGTTGGCAACTGCGCCGCACCTGGTACTGGCCGCAGGCGCACAACGATGTGGTGCAGAAGATTCTTCGCAAGGCGCGCAAGGGCACTCGGGTCGTATTTGTGCCGGGCAATCACGACGAATTCGCGCGCCGCTATCGTGACCACAACTTCGGTGGGGTGGATGTGGTGGAAGACTGCATCCACATCACGGCCGACGGCAAGCGCCTGTGGATCACGCATGGCGATTTGTTCGATGGCGTGATCCAGTGCGCGCGCTGGCTGGCCCTGGTGGGCGATGCCGCCTACGAGTTCATGTTGCGGGTGAACCGTCACCTCAATCAATGGCGCGCGCGTCTGGGCTTGCCCTACTGGAGCTTGTCCAAGTACCTCAAGCTCAAAGTGAAACGGGCGGTGTCCTATGTCAGCGACTTCGAAGGCGCCGTGGCACGCGAGGCGCGCAAGCGCGGGGTGGATGGCGTGGTGTGTGGCCACATCCACCATGCCGAAATGCGCATGATTGACGGCGTTCTCTACTGCAACGATGGGGATTGGGTGGAGAGCCTGACCGCCTTGGTGGAGCACCCTGACGGCCGGCTGGAGATCATCGACCGCGGCGCCAGCCGGGCGGCTTGGGGCGGTGCGGCGCAATCGAGTGTGGCGCTGGAGACGCCCGAACCGGCTTGAACGGCGGGCCCGCCTGGAGGGTGGGCGCCCTCAGCGGGGCGCCCGATTCAAGCGACCGACTCAAGCGGCAGTCTTGAGCTCCAGCGGCAAGCCGTCTTGAGCCACGGCCCGTGTCACGGCGGGCCGACCGATGCTCCAGTGCCCCAGCCCAGCGGCGGCCAGTTCTTCGCTGCGGTACAGGTTGCGGCCGTCCACCACCACCTTGTGCCGCAGCAGCGCTGCCAGGTCTTCAAAGACGGGGCTGCGGAACTCACGCCACTCGGTGACCACCACCAAGGCATCGGCTGATTCGCATGCCTGCATGGCGCTGGGCATCAGTTGGAAGCTGGGCTGCGCCGCCCACAGGCCAGCGGCGTTGTCCATGGCCACCGGGTCATAGGCCTGAACCCGTGCACCCTCGGCCAGCAGTTCGTCGATCAGCACGCGGCTGGGCGCCTCACGCATGTCATCGGTTTCGGGTTTGAAAGCCAGGCCCCACACGGCCACCGTCTTGCCCCGCAGGTTCGGCCCCAGGGCCTCGTGCAGCATGTCCACCAGGCGGTGCTTTTGGCGTTCGTTGACCGACATTGAAGCCCGAACCATGCCCATTTCGAGTCCGTTGCCGGCGCCCATGGCAACCAGGGCACGCACATCCTTGGGGAAGCAGGAACCGCCCCAGCCGCATCCGGCATACAGAAAGTGCGGGCCGATGCGCTCGTCACTGCCCACGCCGATTCGAACCTTCTCAATGTCGGCCCCCAGCCGCTCGGCCAACCCGGCCATTTCATTCATGAAGCTGATGCGCTGGGCCAGCATGGCGTTGGCCACATACTTGGTGAGTTCAGCGCTGCGCACATCCATGACCTGGATGCGTTCGCGGTTGCGCAGGAAGGGGGCATAGAGGCCGCGCATGATGAATTCGGCCTGGTCGCTGCTGCAGCCCAGCACGACGCGGTCGGGCCGCATGAAGTCGTCGATGGCCGCGCCCTCCTTCAGGAATTCGGGGTTGGACACTACGCTGAAGGGCATGATCTGCCCGCGCTCGGCCAGGGCCTCGCGCAGCACCGCCTGCACCGCATCGGCCGTGCCCACCGGCACCGTGCTCTTGTTGACCACCACCTTGTAGTCGGCCATGTGCGCACCGATGGAGCGCGCCACGGCCATGACATGACTGACATCGGCAGACCCGTCTTCCCCGGCCGGTGTGCCCACTGCGATGAACAGGATGGTGCCGTGGGCAACCGCCTCAGAAGACGACGCGGTGAACATCAGACGGCCTGCCCGTGCATTGCGCTGCACCAACTGGTCCAGGCCCGGTTCGTGAATGGGGATCACGCCTTCGCGCAGGCGCTGCACCCGGCTTTCGTCCACGTCCACGCAGCACACGCTGTTGCCCATTTCAGCCAGGCAGGCTGCGGTCACCAGACCCACATAGCCGGCACCGAATACGCTTACCTTCATGCGGATCTCCTTGTGTGTCGCATGAAGTCATGTTGGCGATGGCCAGTGGCAGTGCGGTGTCAGTTTGATGGCGATTGCGTGAAGTCCACGAGTTCGTCGGGTGATTTCAAGCCGTGAGACACCTTTCTGTTTAGACTGTCTGATGCAGCGAAATGTTTCAACGGAGTGAACCATGGCCAAAGACCACAGCCTGATGGAAGACAGCAACCGTTCTTCCAACCCTTCCATCCACGACATCTCCAACCCCCAGCGGCGCATCATGCTTCGCGGAGCCGCAGCCTCAGCGTTTCTGGCACCGCTGGCGCAGATGAGTGCGTTGGGGGGGGCTGCCGCGGCGTTGGCCGGTTGCGCCACGCTGGGTGCCGGTTCGGGCCCCCTGCTGGGCTTCAAGAGCATTCCCGCAGGCACGCAGGACACGGTGCGCGTGCCCGAAGGTTACGAGGCGCAGGTGATTGCCCGCTGGGGCGACCCGGTTGGGCTGTCGGGAGAAACGCCGGGCTTTCGCCCCGACGGCAGCAATTCGGCGGCTGAGCAGGAAGTGCAGTTCGGCATGCACCACGACGGCATTCACTACTATCCGATCCAAGGCGCCACATCGGGCCTGTTGGTGATGAACCACGAATATGTGGACGATGGGTTGTTGCACCGGGATGGTTTGGCCAACTGGAGCGCTGAAAAAGTGCGCAAGGCCCAGGCCGCACACGGCGTGAGCGTGTGTGAAGTGGCGCAGAAGGATGGGCGCTGGCAGGTGGTGTCGCCGTCCCCTTGGGCACGGCGCATCACGGCACGCACCCCGATGCAGGTCAATGGCCCGGCAGCGGGCCACGGCATGATGAAGACCGCAGCCGACAACACCGGGCGCCGTGTGTTGGGCACGCTCAACAACTGCGGCAGTGGCATGACGCCTTGGGGCACTTACCTCACCTGCGAAGAGAACTTCATCAACTACTTCAATGGGCCCGACCAGCCCGACGCCCACCAGCGCCGCTGGGGGCTGCGCAAGGGTCATCCGGCGGGCTACCGCTGGCATCTGCACGACGCCCGGTTCGATGCCACCCAGCACCCCAACGAGATCAACCGCTTTGGCTGGGTGGTGGAAATCGACCCGCGCAATCCGAGCCATACGCCGGTCAAGCGAACCGCATTGGGCCGCGCTGCACACGAAGGGGCCACGGTGGCCATGACCAAGGGCGGCCGCGCCGTGGTGTACATGGGCGAAGACGCCCGCTTTGAGTACATCTACAAGTTCGTCAGCCGCGATGCGGTCAAGCCTGGAGGCTTTGCCGCCAACAGCGAACTGCTCGACCATGGCACGCTGTATGTGGCGCGCTTCGATGAAAACGGCCGTGGCGCCTGGTTGCCCTTGGCGCACGGCCAGGGCGCCCTCACGGCGGCCAACGGTTTTGCCGATCAGGGCGAGGTGGTGATCAAGGCGCGCCAGGCCAGTGATGTGCTCGGGGGCACCAAGATGGACCGGCCAGAATGGATCGAGGTGGACAAGCAAGGCTGGGTGTATTGCACCTTGACCAACAACAGCAACCGTGGCGGCAAGGATCAAGCGCCCACCAATGCGGCCAACCCGCGTGCCAACAATGTGATGGGCCACATCATCCGGTGGAAGGAAGATGGCGACCATGATGGGCTGAGCTTCCAGTGGAACCACTTCGTGCTGGCCGGTGACCCAAGCAACACGCGCGAACAGGCCAAGGGCAATGTCAAAGGCGACAGCTTCGCCTGCCCCGACGGCCTGTGGGTGGACGCGCGCGGCGTGATGTGGATCCAGACCGACATGTCGACTTCAGCGATGGGCAAGGGCGAGTTGGCCATGATGGGCAACAACGCGATGCTGGCGGCCGACCCCAACACCGGAGAGGTCAGGCGGTTCCTCGTGGGGCCGGTGGGCTGCGAGGTCACGGGGGCCACAGCTTCGCCTGACGGCCGCACCATGTTCATCAACATCCAGCATCCGGGCGAAAGCCCGAGTGAGCGCAGCGACCCGGCCAACCCGACCCGCTTTTCCAACTGGCCCGATCAAGGCCCCAACACCCGCCCGCGGTCTGCCACGGTGGTCATTCGACGCCGGGATGGGGGCATCATCGGCACCTGATGAGTGCAACCGAGCTGGAGATCAAGCTCCAGATCCCCGACGAGGCACTGCCTGCCGTGCGTTCCCGCATGGCGGGCGCTTCGGCTGTTCGCACCCGGATGCAAGCCATCTACTTCGACACCGAACAAGGTGATTTGGGGCGGGCAGGTGTGGCGCTTCGGCTGCGGCGCGAGGGCAGCCATTGGGTCCAGACGCTCAAGGCCAGCCGTGGCGATGGGGACGCCTTTGAGCGGCACGAACACAACGTGCCCCGCGCGGGTGCCGCCGAACCGGCCCTGGATGTGTCGCTGCACAGTGGGACACCGGCCGGAGATGCCTTGGTGCAGGCCCTGAGTGGAGCGGCCGGACCCGGCGCAGCACCGCCCGATTTGCGCGAACTGTTTCGCACCGACATCCAGCGTACGCACCGCCTGCACAGGCTCAAGGGCGGCTGTGTGGAAATGGCCCTTGATGAAGGGGTGATCCGCTGCGGCCATCTCACCTGGCCGGTGCAGGAGTTGGAAATCGAGCACAAGAGCGGGCGGCGTGGGGTAGTGCCGGAGGCGGCCAGCCAGTGGGTGCAACGCCATGGCCTGTGGCTGGATACCCGCAGCAAGGCCGAGCGCGGCCACCGCCTGTGGCAGGCTCGCATCGGCCAAGCCGTGATGCCAGACGATGCGCGGGTGTCCGGGGCGGTGTCGGCCTCAGAGGCATTCAAGGCTGCACCGGCTTGTCTGCATGCCGCAGGCGCAGCCGCCGATGTGGCGCTGCAGGCCGGCTTGCTCAAGCCCTTGTTGCCGGCACTACTGGCCAACGCCAGTGAACTGGCCGGTGGCACGGGTACGGAAGAACACATTCATCAATTGCGGGTGTCCATTCGGCGCCTTCGTTCGGTCGTTCGGCTGGGGGACCGCTGGATGCCGGCGTGGCCCGAGCCGGTGATGAGCTGCATCATCGGCCTGTTCCGAACGCTTGGCGCCCAGCGCGACCGCGATGTGGTGGAGCGCGAGTGGGGGCCGGCACTGCAGCGGGCCGGATGCCCGATGCAGGGTGTGCCGCCCCGGGGCGAGGCGTTCACTCCACCCGACCTGGTGCAAGCACTGCGTGCCCGTGAATTGAATTGGGCTTGGTTGTGGCTGTTGCGCGCAGCAGGAGACCATGAATCGACGGTGCCGGTGTCGGCCTTAGCGGCGGGTTTGCACGAACGCCTGGAACGGTGGGCGGCAGAAATCAGTCAGCAGGCCGTGCGGTTTGAGCGCTTGGACGAGCCCGCCCAGCACGACTTGCGCAAACGCATCAAGCGCCTGCGCTATGCCTTGGACTCCACCGCCTTGCTTGATCTGAGCGGCCCACTTAAACCCCGGCGGGAGTACACCGAAGCATTGGCCCTGGCGCAGACGGTGATGGGCCAGTACTGTGACTTGCTGACTGCGCGCGATGTTTGGCGCCAGGCCTGTGAGCAAGACGCACAGGCCTGGTTTGCCGTGGGTTGGATCAGTGCAGAGATCGGCCGCATGAAACCGAATGTGGCCAAGACGCTGCGCCGGCACGGCCGCATTGACAAGCGCTGGCGAGCGGCCGCCTAGAGCTGACGGCTCAGCCGATCGGCAGGCGCGCCGGGATGCGCGGCTGGCCTTCAAGCACCGGAGAGTTGCGGATGCCGCCAATTCGGTTCTGGCCAGCCTGCACATTGAAGCCGCGCACGAAGCGCTGGCGCCCACCACGCTGGGCGATCGTTTCCACCGCAAAGTAGTCCATCGCCAGTGAATGTTGTCCAGCCGTCAAGACCGCATAGCCGCGGATGTCCAGGTCCACATGCTTGATGTGCGGATTGGTGGTGGAGCGCAGGGCCGCGTCGTAGAGGGTTTGGGTCTCGGCCGGGGCGGGCAGGCCCGGTGAGGTCACCGATTGCACGACAAATTCGCAGGCCACGGCACCCGTGTACTGGCGCTGCTGGTCGCCCGGCATGTTCAGCGCGGTGGGCGTATAGGCCAGCGGGTTGTTCGGGTCGTCGGTGATGTCGGCTACCCACATGGAGTGCACATCCCCAGTCAGGATCACCAGGTTGTCCACACCCTGGGTGGTGAAGCCACCATCTCCGCGGATGCGGTCGATCAGGCGCTGGCGTTCGGCGTTGTAGGCATCCCAGGCGTCACCATTGAGGCCCACCGGCCCGCCGCTGCGCTTCAAGCCCGGTGCCACGATCCATTGGTGGAACACCACCTGGTTGCACCACAGTTTCCAGCGTGCGGTCGAGTCTTCCAACCCGGTGGCCAGGAACTCGAATTGGTCAGCCCCCAGCATCTCCCGGTTCGGGTCGTTGCGTTCGTTGAGTTCGGCCGGCCCGCTGGCACCAATCGGCGTGGAGAGTTGGCGGTCGCGTGCATAGAGCCGCGAGTCGGTCATGAACAAGTCGACATTGGGGCCATAGGACAGCTTGCGGTGGATGCGTTTGGCCCCTTCGCCTTGCGGGTCGGGCAAGCGGATGGGCATCCATTCGTCGTAGGCCTTGCGGGCCACCCCGATGCGGTCGTTGAAGTCTGCACCGGGCACGCCCGTGTTGCCGGTGGTGCCTTCAGAATAGGCGTTGTCGGTGGATTCGTGGTCGTCCCAGATGGTGATGAAGGGAAACTGCCGGTGCAGTTCCATCAGGTCGGGGTCTTGTTTGTAGAAGGCGTGACGCGTGCGGTAGTCCTGCAGGCTGATGATTTCATGGGCAGGCAGCACGCTGCGGGTATTGCCATAGGCGCCGTCGGCGTACTCGTAGATGTAGTCGCCCAGGTGGACGATGGCGTCCAGGTCTTGCCGCTGCGCCAGGAAGCGGTAGGCGTTGAAGAAACCGTGCGGGATGCTGGAGCAGCTCACCACGCCCAAGCGCACCGACTGCCAGGCGCTGCTGGTGGCGCCGGGCGCCGTGCGGGTGCGGCCTGTTACCGAGTTCACGCCCTGGCAGGTGAAGCGGTAATAGTAGGTGGTGGCAGGCTGCAGGCCGCCTGGGTCCATCTTCACCGTGTAGTCGCGCGCGGCGGTGGCCGCTTGCGTGGTGCTCAGTACTCGACGGCGAAGGTCGGGGTCGCTGAAGACTTCCAGCGTCACATCCACTGCGGCGGCGCCGGGCACGGTCACGCGGGTCCAAAAGATCACGCTGGTGTCGGTGGGGTCGCCGGTGGCCACGCCATGCAGGAACGCAGCCCGGGCTGCTCCCGCAGACGCCACGCGTCGCATGGCCGATGTGTCGGTGGTGCGGTCAGAGACGCCTTGCGCGGTGGCTGCCGATTCGTCTGCCCCACCACCGCAACCGGTGAGCACCAGGCCCGTTCCGGCCGCAGGCAGTGAGAACAGGAAGCGGCGGCGGTTCAACCGCGCACTCAGGCGTTGGGCGTGACGGCGGCGGATGGAACGGGGTGCGCTCATGATCGGGATTCCTTGCAGTGCAGTGGGGCTGCGGGGTGGTGTGGTGCAGGCCGCTTAGGCCTGGAAGTGGGGCGTCACGGCCGTGGGCAGCGTGAGTTCGTACAGCATTCCAGGGCCGTTCATGTAGCCGCCCAGGGGGTTGCGTCCGCCACGGTCGCTGGTGAAATACAGGCGCCGACCATCGGGAGAAAACGCGATGCCGGCAATCTCGGATTGGTCCTGGTTCACCACCCGCAACAGCACCTTGGGCTCGCGCGGTGCGTCGGGCGTGAGCACGCAGATTTCCATGTTGCCGCCGTCCTCGCACACCAGGATTTCGCCGGCGGCGGTGACGGTGAGGTTGTCCACACCGGTCAGCACGCTGGCCGCATCGGTGCCGGCGCGGTAGACGATGTCCAGCGTCATGGCGCGGGTGTCCAGCGCCCAGATGGTGTCGTCGCCCTTGGTGGAGAAGTACGCGATGCCTTCCCTAAACCAGATGCCTTCGCCGCCATCAAAGGGCGTGCTCATGGGGTTGCGGTTTTCGGATTGGGGTTCGTAGGCATCACCGGCGGCTACCCACTGAACGGGTTGCGGACCCTGGGTGAGGATGGCATCGACCCCCAAGCCTTTGACCTGCAAGACCTCCAGGCTGCCGCGCTGCAGACGGGGCCGCTTGGCTCCAGTGGGCCAATCCAGCATCGTGCTGCGGAATCGGTAGAGGCGCCCGTCGGGCGCATCCTCGGTCATGTACAGCGAACGCGTGGCGGCGTCGATGGCCACGGCCTCGTGCGAGAACAGACCCAAGGCCGGGCGCGCCACGGCGGGTATTTGCCCCAACGGGTCGCATTCCCAAACCTGCCCCTTGGGCACTTCTTCGCAAGACAGCCAGGTGCCCCACGGCGTGACGGCGCCTGCGCAGTTGAAGGTGGTGCCCGACAGGATCGGGTACGCATCCACGATGCGTCCGGTGCGGTCAAAACGCAGCGCACCGGCGCCGCCCAGGCCCGGTGTGAATTCGCCCAGGGCATTGCCCAGCGTGGCGAACTGCGGGACGGTAAAACCGATGGAGCCGGCGCCGGGCACTTCGCTGTTGGAACAATACACCCAGCCGCCATCGGCCAGGGGCACCACGCCACCGCCGTCATTGAAGATGTGCCAGAGGTACGGCTTGCCTGCTGCGGGCGCTTCGCCGGCCACCGCCACCACTCGGGTGCTGAAGCCTGCGGGGGTCATCACGCCGTTGGCATCGGGCGCGCGCAAGGGGCCGATCAGCGGGGCCAGTGCGCTGGCAGCACGAGCGGCCTGGGTGGTGCGGCGTACCTCGGATTCCATCGTAGAGCCGCTCGGCAGCGTCTCCTCGGCGCCGCCGCCGCAGGCGGAAATCAAGGGTACGCAGCCTACGCCGGCTGCTACCTTGAACATCGCCCGCAAGGCCTCGCGCCGAGACTGCAGGATTGCGCGTGACACCGCACCTTCGTGCTGACCTGTCAGTGGTGAGTATTGATAAGGCATCGCATGAACTCCGAAAGCGGGCTTGAGACCCTAGGGTTTCGATGGAAGCGGATGCTAAAGAGAAGAGAAATGAATATCAAAACCGCAGAAGTGACGCTGTGTTCGACATTTCCCTTTGTGAAAGTCGTCACAAATTCATCAGTGCTCACGTCGCGGAGGACCAGCGTCCAAATTCGGTGGAGCGATCGCTGCAGGTGATCCAAGTGATGGAAATGATGTGAATCGGTGGATCGAAGCCATCAAATTTCTGACACCCCCCGGACAGGGGGACTGGTCGTTGTTCACCCTACTTAAGGGGGGTGATCTGGCAAGGCGGACTGGCAAATCCTGACTTGTGTGGAGTGCGCGGGTCCCCAGTGCTGAATGATGAGCCTCGCTCCTTCGGTCTGTTCATCAGGTTGCCATGTCGGATGCAGACACTGTGTCTGACCCGCTTCGAACGGGCATCGCGGTCACCGAAGCAACACCTGACCCAGGAGCTCATCATGGATCACCCCATTCTTTCGATTACCGAATTCGCTGAGCACTTCCGTCGTAAGGCAAGGGATTTGGGCTTCGACGCCTGCGAATTTCTTGAACTCACGCCCTGTCAGACCATCACCTGGGGCTCCAGCAGGGCTGCATTTGGCGTGGTCATCAGCGGGGAAGCGATCATCGGCAACCGGTATCTCACTCTGGTCCGATGCTCGTGCGAAGAGTTCGAGATTGCCGATGCTGACGGCCTGCATGTGTTGGCTGGCGCAGACGGCGCTCGCGTGTTCATGGCGCGACTGGGCCCGCTGGCCAGCCCAAAATTGTCAGGAGGCTCCCTCTCAGAAGCCGAGCGCCATTGGCAGTGAACCCTCTCGAACCTGCCTAAGTTGCTGCTGTCACAGCATCGACTTGAAGCCGGGCTAGGGTTCGGTAACCGACACTTTGGAGAACCCCAATGGTTGCCTTCGACCGACGCCGATTTCTGACTCAAACGCTTTCTGCGTCTGCACTGGCCGCAACGGGCATCAGCGTGTCGGGGTGTTTCTCGAACGATGAGCCTGACCCCGAATTCCTTTACGGTGTGGCCAGTGGTGACCCATTGGCCGATCGGGTCATTCTTTGGACTCACGCCAAGGTTCGAGACGCTGACACTGCCGTCAATCTCGAGTGGGAGGTGGCTGCCGACAACACTTTCGCAGTGCCTGTGGCAAGAGGTACGGTCACCACGGGCCCGGAAGTGGGTTTCACGGTGAAGGTGGATGCCACCGGATTGCAGCCTGGCACCGAGTACTTTTTCCGCTTTAAAAGCCTCGCCGCCACCTCACCAGTGGGACGGACTCGCACCTTGCCCACGGGTGCTCCCTCTGCCGTCCGGTTGGCCGTGCTTTCGTGCTCGAACTACCCAGCGGGCTTTTTCAATGTGTATGGTGCGGTGGCGTCAAGTGACGCCCAGTATGCAGTGCATCTGGGCGACTACATCTACGAATATGCCGCCAACGGTTACGCTTCATCTGCCGCTGCCAGTTTGGGTCGAGTCTCGGTTCCGGCGACCGAAATCTTTTCGTTGCAAGACTACAGGACCCGGTACGCTCAGTATCGCTCCGACCCTGACGCAAAAGTTCTACATGGCCGCATGCCCATGATCGCGGTTTGGGACGACCATGAACTGGCCAATGACGCCTGGCGAGACGGTGCCGAGAACCACACGGCGGCTACAGAGGGCTCGTTCGCAGCCCGCCGCGCAGCCGCACAGCAGGCCTATCACGAGTGGATGCCTATCCGCACGGGCAGCGACCGTGGCGCCATCTACCGCAGCTTCAATTTTGGTTCGCTGCTGACCCTGCACATGCTGGATACGCGAATGGTGGGCCGTGATCAGCAGATCGATGTGACGGCCTTATTGAATCCAGCTACAGCCGCCCAGGCTCAGGCCACATTTGCGTCACCTAACCGGCAGATGCTCGGCACGGCCCAACTTCAGTGGCTACAGACGGGATTGACCCAGTCGACTGCCACCTGGCAGGTGTTGGGTCAGCAGGTGTTGATGGGGCGGATGGAGTTCCCCGCCTCCATACTGCAGGCGCTGAACCCTAGCAACACTTCGCCGGAAGCGCAGGCTGCAGGCCAGGCCGCGATCAACAACTACCTTGTGGCCAAAGCCAAACGCGTTGCGGGCGCGGCGTTGAGTGCCAGTGAGGCTGCCCTGCTGGATACCCGACTCAATCCCAAGCTGGGTTACAACCTCGACGCGTGGGATGGTTACTTGGCCGCTCGCGAAACCGTGCTGGGATCCGCCTTGCAGTTACGCAAGCGTCTGGTGGTTCTGGCGGGTGACACCCACAACGCTTGGCACAGCAATCTGACCCTCAAGGGGCTGATTCCTGGCGGTCCGCCCGAAGGTACCAAAGTAGGTGAAGAATTTGCCACGCCGTCAGTATCCTCTCCTGGATTGGAGGAAGCTCTGACGCTGCCGCCTGCTCAGGTGGAGGCCATCTTTAGGGGCGTTGTAGATGACCTGCGTTGGATCGACGCCTCGCGTCGCGGATATTTGAAGATGACCTTCACCGCCACCGAAGCCAAGGGCGAGTGGGTCTTCGTGAACACCATCAAGAGCCAAACATACACAGCTGCAGTGGGGCACACGGCAACCTTCACCGCCTGACACTCGTGTCGGTCAAGCGCGCATCGGTGCCCACGATCTCGTCACATGCCTCTTTCGTGCTGCGTGAGCTTGCAGTTTGACGGTCGCACAACCGAAATCCATTTCGGTTTGGTGTCAAGGCTGGCAGGTTGTCCGTAGAGCATGCAGCTTTGGCAAGAGGTAAGTCACCTTGCTCGATCTTGTGAGAGCCTCGCGGACACACCTTTTTAAAGATTGTGATCATGGACGCGAATCTCTACTTGCCTGTTCTACTCAATGGCCATCGATTCGGCCGGATTTCGCCTCAGCGGCACACTTTGCTGCTGAGTCTTTCCTTACCCAGTGTCCGATCGACCGGCGCAGGGCTGACCATTGAACTCGATGATGTCAGTTCCGGGCTGGCTGAATTGCATAGCGCGCTCGCGCAACACGGCTTACTCAAAGGTTGGCGCGACGAAGCAGTAGATGTGTTGGATTGGTCAGGTGTCTTGTACATGGGGCAGATGGAGCGGGCTGCGGCCCGGTTCTGGGGCAGTCACACTCGGGCGGTGCATCTCAATGCCTGGGTGGGCTGGGATGATGGCGCAGGCTTTCAGCTGTGGCTGGCCCAACGGGCTCACAACAAGGCCACCGATCCGGGCCTCTGGGACAACCTGGTGGCCGGCTGCCTTGGCCCGAGGGAGGGTGCCTTGCAGGGCCTCAAGCGAGAGGCGATAGAAGAGGCAGGGCTGGACTTGGCCTCCGCGCAGAAACTGGTGTGTGGGCCCTCACTGAAGATCGATCGAGCGGTACCTGAAGGATGGCAACTCGAGACACTGCAAGTCGTCGACGCTCAGCTGCCCATGGAGTTTCGCCCCCACAACCAGGACGGTGAGGTTCAGGCGTTTGAACTTCTTGGATGGGCTGAGGCTCGGCGCCGAGCCCTGTCGGGCACCATGACAGCCGATGCGGCTTTGGTTACGCTTGATTTCCTGCGCCGCCAGCATTGAGGAGCGTGCGTGGTCCGATACCTTCACGCATCAATGTCTCGATGTGGTCGATCACCGGCGGGAGCTCCGCCACGCTGTCGATGATGAAGTCTGGTTGCGCTTGCTCCAGAGTGAGGTGCGCCCGCTGAATCGTTTGCTGGCGCTGAGCCGGGCCCAAATCAAGCCACTGCTGCAGACTGAAGCCAGCGGCGTTACCCGAGGCCGCAACACCCACCGTCCAGCAGCCGGCGTGGCGGCCCTCCATCAAGCCGGGAACCGTGTCGTCGACCTTCACCACGGAGGAGGCGGGCCAGACCTGAAGGTCTAGGAAACAACGGTACATCCCGAGTGGACCTGGGCGGCCTTCGACCAAGTCATCTGCACAGACCAAGTTGTCCACAACCAAACCTTGCTGTTGTGCCAAAGGAAGCACCTGTGCCATGATGAACCGCGTGTAGCCCGTGGTGGAGCCGACCTTCAGTCCCCGTTCGCGCAGATGGCGAATCACACCCAATGTACCCGGGATGCACTGTGCATGTTCAGCGGCTGAGCGTGCGCTCATCGGCATGAAGTCCTCGTGCAGCGCGTCCACATCAGCCCTCGAAAACGGGCGCCCAAGCGCGTCCAGCCAAGCTTGTGCTATGCGTGGTTGCCGACCCAGGGCTTGGATATGGTGCCACTTCGGAAGCCCCATCGGTATACGAGCTTCGTCTACCGTGATGTCCACTCCGTAAGCTTGGAACAGCGTCACGAAGGCACCCATGGGCGCAAGGCTTCCGAAGTCGACCAAGGTGCCAGCCCAATCGAAGACGACCGCTTTGAGGGCTTGGCTGGGTGTTTGCACTTCATTCCTCATCGACTCACCATTCACGAAATACATCCTCAGCAAGACCGAATGCTGTGCTGGCCCCGGTTCCGCTGGTGACCAATACCAGTCGCAGGTCTGCGCTCGGGGATTGAATCAAGGCGTCCTCGCGGTAACCGGTCGGATAGACACCCGTCCAACGCTCAATCACCTCGCATTGCTCCAGCGACACCGCTTCGCGAAGATGCGACAAGATCAACCGGTCCACGGCCTCCTGCGCAAAGGGCAGTGGCGTGCGGTCGTCGTGATGAGAGTCGCCCACCACCAGGGAACCATCCGCTGACTGAACGGCGATGAGGTGGATACCCGCTTCCAGTGAGGCAGGTACTTCAGCGGCCAGTTCTTCGAGCAGCAACTGCGATTCGGGCAGCTTCGCATAGCCGGCATAGCGGATCAGGCTGAGATCGGACATCACCGCGGCAGGCAGACGGAAGCCAGGCTCAGGTCGAATGCGCATCATCTGCAGTCGGGTCAGCTTCAACTGCAGCGCAGCGATCCAGGGCAAGGCCACACCGGTGAGGTCGGTTCCGGGGCACAGCACCACCCGTTCACTGCGCACTTCACCGTCACTTGTGTGGATTCGGCCAGGCTCAATACCCGTCACTGAGCGCCCCCAAAGGAAGCTCACGCGATGATGCACCTGCAGCCACTGGCTCAACAACGGGATGGCTGTGCGCGACTCCACACGCAGTTCATGAGGTGAGTACAGCGCAGCGCAGGCTCCATCGGTTCGTAACTGCGGTGCAAGCGCCGCCGCTTCGGATGGGGAGTAAAGGGTGCAGTGCTGTCCCATCTCGGTATCGGCAAATGCTTGCAGTACGGCTCCTGCTGCTGTACGACGCCCCAACACCCAAAGGCCGCGGTGGATCACATCAATGCCCGCCTGCGGCCCCACCTCGGCCCAGACATCGCGACTGCGCATGGCGCGCCGCCAGGTGTCACCCTCGCGCTGACCGGTGACCGT
>CAMCTE010000034.1 GCA_945878385.1 Azohydromonas lata NBRC 102462
GGTCTTGACGATCAGCAGCTTCACGCCCGCGCACCTTGAACCGGCACTGCAATCAAGGCGCTCGGGCCTGTAAATGCCCGCGCGGCCTTCGCTTCAGGCACGACCCTGCCCGCGCGCAGCGGCCTCGGCCACCAAGGCCGGGTTGAAGCGGGGGTCGTTGTACATCTTGAACTGCCGGTACACCTTGAAATACGCGCGCCCGGCCAAAGCATCCGCCAGGAGTTCATCGAGGCAGGCGGCCAAATCATGGCGTTGCTGCTCCAGCCGTTGAAGCTTGGCCAGGCTGCTGTGGCGGTGGGCTTCATCCACATCGGTGCGCACCGTCTGCTGGCGCATGGCATGAACCTTCAAAGCCATGATGGACAAGCGGTCGACCATGCTGCCGGCCGTTTCGCTGTTCAGCCGTGCGCCGGGCGGAACCAAGGATTGCGGTGTGTCGGTGCGGGCCGACTGCGCATCCACCAGCCCCAGGCTTTGCAGCAGCAGTTCATCCACCCGTTCGGTGGCGTCGTTGCGCGCCTGGTTGTAGCCATCGATGGCCCGCTTGTTGGCCGCGATGTCGCTGTCGGCCACCTGGGTGCGGCGCGCCAAATCCTCTTCGGCCCACAGCAGACTGTTGTAGCGGTGGTTGGTGGTCACCCAATGCCACAGGTTCAGCAGTTGCAACGAATCGGCCGAGCCCGTGGGCGCCGCGCCGGGCCAACGGGGGTCGGCCAAGTGCTTGTCCTGCAGGGCCAGCACATCGGCCGCCCTCAAGGGGGGAACGGGGGTGGAGGCAGCGTGGGACATCGGGGCGTTTTGTATGATGAAGCTCTGATTATCACGGGTGCGGTGCCGCACCGACCGATGCGGCCCGCATGCGTTCCACCACACCCCCACCCACCAGCCCCCGCTTGCGCGTGATGCATGTGGCCAGCGGTGGGTTTTCCGGGGCCACCCAGGTGGCGCTGGACCTCACGATGGGCGGGCAGGCGCACCACGACACCATCCTGGTGCTGCGTGCAAAACGCCGCACGCCGCAAGACCGTGTGCAGCGCCTTCGGCAACAGGGCGTTCCTTTGGCCATGCTGCCCGGTTGGAGCCATGCCGCCACCGTGTGGGCACTGCGCAGGCTGTGTCACGAATGGAAGCCCGATATTGTGGTCGGCCACGGCTTTCCCGAACATCTGTTGGCGCGTTGGGCGGCCTGCTGGGCCGGCGTGCCGCATCGGGTGCAGGTCGAACACAATATGCGCGAGCGCTACACCGCCTTCAAACGCTGGCAGGTGTCGCGCCTGGCGCCGCACACTGATGTGTTCGTGGGTGTGTCGGATGCGGTGTGCAGCGTGTTGCGCGCCATGGGGCTGCCCACCGAACGCGTGCACACCATCCGCAACGGCACCCAATTGGACGCCTACGCCAGCAGCGAAGAGCAGGAGTTCGCACAGCGGGAGCCCGCCATCCTGATGGCTGCACGCTTTGGTGCGCAGAAGGACCACGAGACGCTGATCCGCAGCCTGGTGCCCCTGGCCGAGCGCCATGGTTTGCGCCCCATGCTGAGGTTGGCCGGTGGGGGGTCCACACGCCACCGGGAACGCGCACAGGCCCTGGTGGCTTCCCTGGGGTTGCAGCAGCAGGTGGAATTTCTCGGACACCGCAGCGATGTGCCGCAACTGTTGATGCAGCACCAGGTGGCCGCGCTGAGCACCCACTATGAGGGCCTGCCGCTGAGCCTGGCAGAGGCCCTGGCGGCCGGCTGTGCGGTGCTGGGGTCGGATGTGGCCGCCGTGCGCGAAACGCTGGGGGATGGCCAGTGGGGCGCATTGCCCGCGGCAGGCAACCCCGATGCCTGGGCTGACGCATTGGCTGCCGTGTTTCAAAACCCTGAGTCAGCCACCGAGCGGGCGGTGCGCGCGCGTGCCCATGCACGGGAACAACTGACGCGCGTGCGGATGGTGCAGGACTATGCGGCCCTGTTTGAGCGGCTGGCCGCAGGCCGCCGCCTTGCGCAGCCCCCACAGGAGCGCGCGCCATGAGCCCGGCGGGCCAGTCGAGCACGCAAGCGCTGCAGGCGCAGGCCACGATGGGCATGCAGCTCACCGGTCACGAGCCCTGGTTGAGCGTGCTGATTCCGGCCCACAACCCGGGCGCCTATTTCCTCCAGGCGCTCGAATCGTTGATGCCCCAACTGGACGAACACTGCGAATTGATCGTGTTCAACGACGCAAGCACGGACGACACGGCTGTGGTGCTGGAACGGCTTCAGGCTTTGCACGGCCGAACCGGTGGGCCGATGGTGCGGGTCCTGAGCCATTCGACCGGCGCAGGGGTGAGCGCCGCACGCAACGCACTGCTGGAGGCCGCGCGCGGCCGATGGCTGTGGTTTCTGGACGCCGACGACCGGCTGCGCGCTGGCGCCTTGGCGAAGTTGAAGGCGGTGGTCAGCCAGCACTGCGAACTCCAGGCCGTGGTGGTGGACCATGCCGTATTGCGGCCCTCCGTCCGCCTGAAGCACCGGCTGCGCGGCGAAGGCCACCGACGCAGCCTGCCGCAGGGTGGCGGCCCTGTGCCTTCGCGCAGCGCCTTGATGCGCGGCTTGCTGGCCAAGGGGCAGTGGCATGTGTGGGGCAAGGTGGTGCGGCGCGATGCCTGGCCCACCACACTGCGGTTTCCGCCCCAGCGGGTATTTGAAGACTTGAGCGTGGTGCCCCGGCTGATGGCCGGCATCGACCACGCCTGGTATTTGGCTGAACCCTTGGTGGAATACCGCAGCAACCCTGGCAGCATCCTGGGGTCCATGAGCCGGGCCAAGGTGTGCGATTGGGCGCACGCGCTGGAAGATCTGGTCGACTTCGACCGCTTCAACCGCTTCGACCGCTGCGACCCCGACTGGGCCGCCTTCGTGGCCCAGCAGGCGCTGCGCATGGTGAGGGTGGCGCAACGCCTGGACAGGCGTGCGGATGCGGCGGCCCCACACCCAGGCCCCGGCGCCATCGCAGGCAGCGCGGCTTGGGTGGATGCCTGGTGGCATCGCTTGTGTGCGCAAGCCCCCACGGTGCGGCAAGCCGCTCGTGCTTGGGTGATGCAGCCTCGGCGCTGGGGTGATGCACTCACGGCACGCGGCCGCGGCTGGCTGCGCGCACAAGGGGCCGCCGCGTGAGCGCCGTGGCCATTCTCATGGGCCTGGCCCTGCTGACGATGGTGGTGGCGCCGCTGCGCGACGATCTGGCCGCTTGGGCCTGGGGTTGGTGGCTGATGGCTGCGCTGGCCGCGTTCGCCTTGGGGCCGCGCCGGCCTTTGCCGGTGCTGCGCCGAACCATGGCGCCTGCGGTGCTGTGCCTCCTGGTGGCCTGCCTGATCGACCTGGCGATGGGGGCGTGGCACCGGGAAGGCTGGAACACGATGCGGCAGGACGGCAAGGTGTTGCTGATGCTGCCCATCATCTGGGCCCTGATGGGGGCCACCTCACAGGCTGCGGGCTCCAGCAGGCTTGCACAAGGCCACGCCGGCCACATCCACGGCTTGAACCTGCGCGAGGCGCTGGGCTGGGCATTGGGCCTGCAACTGCTGGTGGCCGCTGCGGTGGCCTTCATCTGGCCGCGCGCCTGGCTGCCCGCCACCTCCATCCCATGGGCCACCGCCTTGGCCTTGGGCATGGCGGTGCTGGCGCCGCTGGTGCTGGGCAATGACGAAGGTGAGCCCGCAGGCGCCGCCTGGCGCATGGGGCTGGCTTTGGCCGTCGCCGCAGGGGCCGTGGCCGTGGTGCTCAGCCGCAGCCGCGCGGCCTGGGTGGTCCTGCCGTGGCTGATGGTGTTGGTGGTGGTGTTTTCGCGAAATCGGCTGCACGCCAGCTTGGGCGCCTTGGGGGTTGCAGCAGCACTGTTGGGAGCCGGGCTTTGGTACGACAGCCAACAACCGGTGCAGGTGGAGCGTGGCGTGCGCCTGCTCGACTTGCTCCAGGAATTGGCGAGCGCCGGACAGCCGGATGCGGGCACCTCGGTGGGCTCGCGCCTGTTGCTTTGGCAGGCCGCTTGGGAAAGCCTGTGGGCCGGCCCCTGGGCCGGGATTGGCCTGGCCGAACGGGTGGCCCTGGTGCAACGGGTGGTACCCCCCGAACAATTGAGTGGCGTGGCGCCACTGGTTCATGTGCACCAGCAGTTTTTGAACCAGGCTGTGGACCACGGCCTGGCCGGCTTGGCGGCTTCGCTGCTGTGCGCGGCGGCGCCCTGGGCCTTGGCCTGGCGCGCACAGGGCAGCGTCATGCGCTGGCAGTTCATCGGCATCGGCGTGGTGCACACGGTGGGGCTGATGTTCAATGCCAACATGACGCACGGCACCTATGCGATGCATTATGCGCTGTCGCTGGGCGCGGTGCTGTTGATGCACGGCCATGTACTGCGCAAGGGGCCCCATGGCTGAACCACGAACACCATCGGTTGCACTGCCCTCATTGAAACCGATGCATGCTTGCCCGCGGCCGCTCATCATCCGCCTGCGCAATTGGGTGGGCGATGTGGTGCTGTGCACCCCGGTGCTGCTGCGCCTGCAGGCCCAGGGGCATGAGCTCACCCTGGTGGGCAAAGGCTGGGCCGCAGATTTGCTGGCGGGGTTCGGCTGGACGGTTCTCAAGCTCGGCGCCACGCATGGAGACCGCGTGGCGCACCTGGTTCAAAGGCGCCGTGATGCAGCCCGGCAGCGCTGGGGCTCGCCCGGCGGCATCAACGCCATCAGCTTCCCCTACTCCGCCTCGAGTGCGCTGGAGATGCGCTTGGCCGGGCTCAAGGCCATCGGCTACGACGGCGAGGGCCGCGCCCTGCTGCTGCATCGTTCCTGGCCAAGGCCCCGCTTCGGGCAAGCCGGTCATGAACTGGAGGTGTATTGGCGGCTGGGGCAGCACCTGCTGGGCACCCAGGAAAGCGCACCGCCTGCACTGCAATGGCGCGTCAGCCGCGAACACACGCAGCGCGCACAAGACCTGATGCAGGCTCATGGCTTGAGCCCCGGCTTCATCATGCTGTGCCCCTTTGCCGGCGGCACCTTCGAAGGTCAGGACAAGCGCTGGCCTGACTTCCAAGCCTTCGCCGAACAAGCACGCAGGCACTGCGGTCGCGCGCTCGTGCTGTGCCCGGGCCCTGGCGAGGAAGATGAGGCTCTGAGGGGCTACCCAGGAGCCGTGGTGCTGCCCGGGGTGGACCTGGGCACCTGCGCCGCCTTGATGCAGCAAGCTGCGCTGATGGTGAGCAACGACACAGGCCCGGGCCACCTGGCCGCCGCAGTGGGCATTCCCCTGTTGTCGGTCCTGGGGCCCACCGAGCCTGGGCATTGGGGCGCGTGGGGCCCCTCGGTGCATGTCGAGCGGCATTGGCCGCGCTGGCCCACGGTGGAAGAGGCATGGGCACGAGCCGAATCCTTGCTGCCGCGCTGATGGCCTGCGCCACCGCATGGGCTGCGGGGGCTGCGGGGGCTGCTGGGGCTGCAGGGGCTGCCGCGCCACCAGCCGTGGACCTCAATCAGGCCACGCGCGCAGAAATCGAGGCGGTGCGCGGCGTGGGGGTGGAACTCACCGACCGACTTCTGCACGCGCGGCTTGAGGGGCCCTTTCGGGACTGGCCGGACCTGCGCCGCCGGGTCAAGGGGGTGAGTCAACGTGCATTGGCCGGGCTGAACGAGGCCCGGTTCCGCATCAACGGCCAGGCGCCGCCGGGTCAGAACTGAACGGTGGCAGCGGGTTCGGTGCGCTGGCCGACTTCACGAACAGCCGATGGGGGCGCAGCAGTGCCTGGGTTTGCTGCGGCGGCCGGTTGGGGCCGCAAGGTCACTTCCGGCCAGCCAAAGAAGCGCCGCACTTCTCCCGCCCGCGCATGGGCATCGGCCTGCCCCAGCGCAATCAGTTCCTGGGTGAAATCGGACTCGAACAGCAAGTAGCTGGCCAAGGCCGAACCCTTGGCGCCCTGCCCTTCGCCGGACACCCCCACACCCCGCAGCATGGTGCGCACCGCCGGCGGCAGGGCATGCAGGTGACGCCCGGCGATGTCGTCCAGGCGCTGGGAAGGCGCGATCACCAGCACATCGATGGGCTTGAGCGGCGTTTGGGCGCGCGCCTCATCATTCAACAGATTCAATGTTCGGTTCACCCGTTCCAGACGCTCCACGTCCACGGCCAAGGAATCCAGAAAGATGTTGGACAAGGCATGGCCTGCAATCTGCGCCAGGCTCGGGTAGCCGTCACTGACGACGCGGCGCTCCGGCGGCTCGTGCATGCGGCCCGAACCCACCACCAAGATGCGGTCCGCTCCCAGATGTACGGCCGGCGAGATAGGGGCGCTCTGGCGCATCGAACCATCCCCAAACCACTCACACTGCCCCATCAGCGGCAGGCGTACCGAAGGGAATACGAAGGGGATGGCCGAAGAGGCCAGCAGGTGTTCCACCGTGATGGTGCTGCGAAAGGCGATCCGGTGCGAACGGGTCCACGGCGGAATCTCGCGGATGGCTTCATAGAAGGTGATATGGTCACCACTGCTGTAGCTGGAAGCGGTGACGGCCACGCCCTGCAGGTGCCCGCCCGCCATGACGGCCGGCAGACGGTCCAACTCGACCGTCTCGCGCAGCAGCTCCTCCAGCGGGGAGTTGTCCAGCAACGAACGCGGCCGCGCACGGCGCCACTTCGCAATGGCCCAACCCAGGGTGAACATCGTCAGCCAACGCGCGCCGGTGCGCACCACACCGAAGGCATCGGCTCGGTAGATTTGGTCAGCACGAAACTCGGCCCAGGTGTCTTCCAAGGCCTGCACTGCCGCATCGAACTGGTCGGCATGGCAGGCCAGGATGGTGCCGATGATGGCGCCGGCCGAAGTGCCGGCAATCACAGGGAAAGGGTTGCCCGCAGGCGCGCCGCAATCGCGGCGGATCTGCGCGATGGCGCTCAGCACGCCCACTTGGTAGGCCGCACGAGCGCCGCCGCCCGTCAGAATGAGCCCGGTGGTTGCAGGGGTCTGCATGGCCCGAGTCTAGGCACGGCGCACTTGAACAGACCCTTCAAAAAGCGGCGGCAATGCCGCACAGTTCACGCTGCAACAGGCGCTGACGCCTCGTAGACCACCGTGGCCTGCCCCTCATGCGCCAGCGCTCGCCATCGGGCCAGTGCTTCATCGGCTGGCCAAAAGCGCGAGCCGTCGCCCAGATCGATTTCGCCCACCGCACCCAATGGCTCGAACTCCTCGCCGACCAGCGCCGGCTGTGCGGCATTGGCAGCGGCTTCGCGGCGGATGCGCACCCGTACCCGCAGGCCGTGCAGCGTGTCGCCTTCTTCCGAACTGCGCAACACTGCGGGCCACAGCGCCAGCACTTCCTGCACGGGCAGGCTCTCGCCTTGCACCGTGACCGCCAAGTAGCGGCCAAACCGCGCACGGGCCGAAGGCAAATCGAACACCTGCTGCACATTCAGGCGCACGCCACCGGAGAAGCGGTCGGGCTGCACCCGCCCCTGGAGGATGATCAGTTCGTCTTCCTTGAACAGGTCTTTGTGGGCGTCGAGCAGGCGCTCGTCGGCCACGGCCTCAATCGAATCGCTCTGATCGTCGAGCTTGAAAATACCCACCCGCCCGCGTTGACCGTTGATGACCTTGAGTTCACCCACGATGCCGGCCACCAGCACCGGCTCGCGGTTGTCGGTGAGTTCGGCAATGCGGCGCGGTACGAAGCGGCGCACCTCGGCCCCGTGCTGCTCGAACAGATGCCCGCTCAAGTAAAAGCCCAGAGCTGTCTTTTCAGCCATCAGGCGCTCGCGGATGCTCCAGGCCGGCACCTCCAACAGATCCGGCTCGTGCGTGCTGGAGCCGTGGGTGTCACCAAAGTCGAACAGCCCGCCTTGCAGGGCATTGGCCTGCTGGTCGTCTGCCCATTCGAAGGCCAGGCCCACGCTGGCCAACGCACGGGCGCGATCGGGGTGCAGGGCATCAAAAGCCCCCGCCTTGATGAGCGCCTCCACCACGCGCTTGTTCACCTTGGTACGGTCCACACGGGCCGCGAAATCGAAGAGACTCTTGAACGGAGCGGCGCCCTGCCCCTCGTGGGCGCCCGTGCCATCGCGTGCGGCCACGATGGCCTCGATGGCGCCGCGCCCCGTGCCCTTCACCGCGCTGAGGCCGTAGCGGATGCGGCGGTCGCCTTCGCGGCCCGGCACGGGCTCAAAACGCCAGGTGCCCTGGTTGATGTCCGGCGGGTCGAAGGCGATGCCGAAGTTCTGCACCGCGTCCTGGCGCAACACCTTGAGCTTGTCGGTGTCGTCCAGTTCGATGGTCATGTTGGCCGCGAAGAACTCGGCCGTGCAATGCACCTTTAACCAACCCGTGTGATACGCCAGCAGGGAATACGCCGCGGCATGGCTCTTGTTGAAGCCGTAGCCCGCGAACTTCTCCATCAGGTCGAAGACCTCATCAGCCTTCTCGGCGCCGATGCCCTTGTCGGCCGCGCCGGTGCGGAAGATTTCGCGGTGCTGCGCCATCTCCTCGGCCTTCTTCTTGCCCATGGCGCGGCGCAGCAAGTCCGCGCCACCGAGTGAGTAGCCGCCCATGTACTGCGCGGCCTGCATCACCTGTTCCTGGTAGACAAAGATGCCGTAGGTTTCAGACAGCACCTTCTCCAGCAGCGCGTGCGGGTAGGTGATGGGCTCGCGGCCATGCTTGCGGGCGCAGAAGCTGGGAATGTTCTCCATCGGACCCGGGCGAAACATGGCGTTCAGCGCGATCAGGTCTTCCAGGCGCGTGGGCTTGGCCTCGCGCAGCATGGCCTGCATGCCTCGGCTTTCAAACTGGAACACCGCTTCGGTCAGGCCTTCAGAAAACAGCTTGTAAACGCGCGCATCATCCAGCGGCAAGGTCTCGTAGTTGAAGTTCGCATGCTCGGGGCGGCGTGCGACGATGAAATCTTTGGCCAACTCCAGGATGGTCAGTGTGGCCAGGCCCAGGAAGTCGAACTTCACCAGACCGATGGCCTCCACATCGTCCTTGTCGTACTGGCTCACCGCCGAATCGCTGCCGGGCTGTTGGTACAAGGGGCAGAAGTCGGTGATCTTGCCGGGTGCGATCAGTACGCCGCCGGCGTGCATGCCCACATTGCGCACCATCCCTTCGACGCGCGTGGCCAGGCTCAAGAGTTCGGCCACCTCTTCCTCGGCGGCTTCTCGCTGCTCCAGTTCTGGCGCCTCCTGGCGGGCGTAGATCACGCCACTGTCGGGCTTCTCCGGCACCTTGGCCAGCGTCACCGTTTTGCCGGGTGGCGCGGGTATCAGCTTGGCAATGCTGTCCACATGCCCGTAGCCCATGCCCAGCACGCGGCCCACATCACGCAGCGCCGCTTTTGCCGCCATGGTGCCGAAGGTGGCGATCTGGCTCACCGCCTCGCGCCCGTACTTGTCCTTCACATACTCGATCACGCGGTCGCGATTGGCCTGGCAGAAGTCCACATCGAAGTCGGGCATGGACACGCGCTCAGGGTTGAGGAAACGCTCGAACAACAGTTCGTAGCGCAGCGGGTCGAGGTCGGTGATGCTCAGCGCATAGGCCACCAGTGAACCGGCGCCCGAACCACGGCCCGGGCCCACCGGGCAGCCGTTGTGCTTGGCCCACTGGATGAAGTCCGACACGATCAGGAAGTAGCCCGGGAAGCCCATCTTCAGGATGGTGTTGATCTCGAAGTCCAGGCGCTCCAGGTAGCGCGAACGCTCCCGCTCCCGCTCATCAACATTTGGGAACAACAACTGCAGGCGCTGCTCCAGGCCCTGCAGCGACGCCTGCCGAAAGTAGTCGGCTATTGGCATCGGGGCGCCGTTGGGCAGCAGCGGGGTGGGGAAATCGGGCAGCTGTGGCTTGCCCAGCACCAGGCTGAGGTTGCAGCGCTGCGCAATCAGCACCGAGTTCTGCAGGGCCGCCGGAATATCGGAGAACAGCGACTGCATCTGTTCCTGCGACTTGAAGTGCTGTTCCCGGGTGAAGCGTTTGACCCGCTTGGGGTTGGCCAAGGTTTCGCCCTCGGCGATGCACACCCGCGCCTCGTGCGCCTCGAAATCATCGGGCTCCAGGAACTGCACCGGATGCGTGGCCACCACCGGCAGCCCCCACTGTGCCGCAAAGGGCACGGCGGCCTGCACATGCGCCTCCTGAGCCGGCAAGCCTGCACGCTGGACTTCCACATAGAAACGGTTGCCCAGGGTGTCGCGGTATCGTTGGGCCCACAGCGCAGCGCGCTCGTGATCCCCCGCCAACAGGGCCTGGCCCAGGGTGCCGCCTTCTGCGCCGGACAGCACGATGAGGCCCCCGTTCAGTTCGGCCAGCCAATCCCACTTGACCAGGGCCTGGGCACGGTTCACATTGCCCGTCCACGCACGGGCCAGCAGTTCGGAGAGATGGAGATAGCCCTGGGCGTTTTGCACCAGCACCAACAACCGGTTGGCCGGGCGGTCAGTCCCAGCCTCGGGCTCGATCCACAGGTCAGCACCCACGAGCGGTTTGATGCCCTTGGCACGACAGGCGCGATAGAACTTGACGGCACCAAAAAGGTTACCGAGGTCGGTGATGGCCAAGGCCACCTGCCGGTCCTGCGCCGCCGTGGCAACCGCTTCATCAATGCGCAAGGTGCCGTCGACAACAGAGAACTCGGTGTGGGTGCGCAGGTGTACGAATGCCATCAAGGCATTGTAGGAACACGATGGCGCCAACCGCACTCCTAGAATTCACCGGTGGACTCTGTTTTGAACATCGCGGCCTACCGCTTCGTGGCCCTGAGCGACCTGCCCCGATGGCAGGCCGAACTTCACCTCGCCGCACAGACCCTGGCGCTCAAGGGCACGGTGCTGTTGGCAGAAGAAGGCATCAACCTGTTTCTGGCGGGTCCGCAGGTGGCCGTGCGGCAGTGGTGGGCCGGGCTGTGTGACCATGCACCCTTCGAAGGCCTGCGGGCCAAGGAGAGCTGGAGCTCAGAGGTGCCATTCAAGCGGCTGAGGGTGAAGATCAAGCGAGAGATCATCCGCATGAATCAAGCTGCGGTGGTGCCGGCCGCCGGGCGGGCGCCGGCCGTGGACGCCCGCACGCTGGCGCGATGGCTGCAGCAGGGCCATGACGATGGGGGCCGCCCGGTGGTGACGCTGGACACGCGCAACCGGTTCGAAGTGGCCGAGGGCAGCTTCGAAGGTGCGCTGGATTGGGGCCTGGAAAAGTTCAGCGAATTCCCCGCCGCATTGGCCGTGCATGCTGATGACCTGCGCGACAAGACGGTGGTGAGCTTTTGCACCGGCGGCATCCGCTGCGAAAAAGCGGCCATCGTCATGCGCGAGGCCGGTCTTGCCCACACCTATCAGCTCGAGGGCGGCATCCTGCAGTACTTCGAAGACACGGACGGCGCGCCAGGTTGGCAGGGTCGCTGCGTGGTGTTCGATGAGCGGGGGTCGCTGGACGCAGACTTGCGCGCCCCGGTGCGAACGGCCGCCGCGCAAGGTTGAGCGGCGAGCGCCCTCAGGCGGCCTCAGGCGGCCTCAGGGCCGCCGAGAACTTTGCGCTGCCTCATGGCCTCGTAAAGGCACACCGCAGACGCCACCGACACGTTCAGGCTCTCAACCGCCCCGGCCATGGGAATGTGCACGAGTTCATCGCAGGTCTTGCGGGTGAGCTGGCGCATGCCGGGGCCCTCGGCGCCCAACACCAGGGCCACCGGGCCACTCAAATCCACCTCGTAGAGCGACTTGGGCGCATCGTCGCTGGTGCCGATGATGCGGATCTGCCGCTCCTTGAGCTCACCCAGCGCGCGGGCGAGGTTCACCACCATGAAGTAGGGCACGGTCTCGGCCGCGCCGCTGGCCACTTTGGCCACGGTGGCATTCACCCCCACTGCGTGGTCGCGCGGCGCGATCACCGCCTGCGCACCGGCGCCGTCGGCCACGCGCAGGCAAGCGCCCAAGTTGTGCGGGTCGGTCACACCGTCGAGCACCAAGAGCAGCGGCGTGCCACCGGCAGCGTGCACCGCGTCCAGATGGTCGTCGATGGAGTGTTGCGCCTTGAGCGGTTTCACGCGGGCCACCACACCCTGATGCGGCGCGCGGCCGGCCAGTTGCCCCAGTCCCGCCGCATCGCTGTCCACCAACTTCACGCCGGCTTCCTGCGCGCGTTCGAGCAGGCTGCGCATGCGCCCGTCCCGGCGCTGCGTATCGTGGTGCAGTTCCAGCACCGAATCGGGCGCCGTCTTCAAGCGCACCGTCACGGCGTGAAAACCGAAGAGGATCTTGTTGTTCATCGGGGGATTGTCGCCGTTGGGCCCTCAGCCGGGGCAGGTTCAGCGGCTCACCAACAGCAACACGCCCCAAAAGACCGGTTGATGGACCATGTAAAGGCTCAGGGGCCACTGGCCGATGCGCGCCAGCGCGCGCAACACCGTGCCATCGGGCGCGCGCAGCGCCTGCAGGCGCGGGCCCAAGGCCAGGCCCAGCCACACCATGCCCATCCAGGGCAGCAGCGGCGCATAGTCTTCGGTCACAGGCTTGCGGGTCACCAGGCCCACACCATTGAGCCAGCGGCTGTCGAACACCGGGTGCTGCACCACATGGGGCAAGGCCAGTGCCAAGGCGCCCAGGCCCAACAAGATGGGCACACCCAGACCCGCGCTCAGCCGCGCCACCAGCACCATCACCGCCAGACCGTGCAGCACACCAAAGCTGATCCAACTTTGTGGAAATACGAACCAGGTGGCAGCCGAGACCATCGCCGCACAACCGGCCACCTGGGCCCACCGGCGCCAAAAGCGGGGCCAAGGCAAGGCGTGGCGGTGCGCCATGGCCTGTGCAGCCCCCGCACAGAACATGAACAAGCTGACGATGCACACCCGCTGCCCGGTCCAGAAGGGGTCTAGCAGGAACTGCTGGCGCGGTTGCAGCCAGCCGAAGTGGTTCAAGTCGTAGGCCAGGTGGAACAGCACCATCCACACGATGGCCACGCCGCGCAGCGCGTCAAGCAGCGGCAAGCGATGAGCGGGGTGGGGAAGTTGCATGACGAGATTGGACACCAGCCACGGGCCTTCGATGCAGGGGCGCAATGGCGGCAACCGCTACCATCGACCCCCATGACCACCCCGCACGTCCCGGCCCGCAGCGCCGCCGAACAGGAGAAGTTGGAGGCCGCCTTTCGCCATCTGACTGAGCACCAGATTGCCTTCAACCAAATTCTCGCGCTGAAGGTCCACGAATTCACCGGCCCCAACGGCACAGTCTGCCGCTTCGAGATGCGGCCCGAGTTGGTGGGGCACTACCTGTACGGCCGGCTGCATGGTGGGGTGACGGCCGCGGTGCTGGACGCCACCGCCGGCGCGGCGCTGATGGTGGCCATCGGCGAGAAGTTCGCCCACGAAACCGCCGAGCAGGTGATGCACCGTTTCGCCAAGATGGGCACGATCGACATGCGCATCGACTACCTGCGCCCTGGCATCGGCCAGTATTTCCACGCCCAGGCCATCGTCACCCGCTTGGGAGGCCGTATCGGCTCCACCCAGATGCGCCTCGTCAACGAAGAGGGCACCCTGCTGGCCACCGGCGCGGGCGCCTATGTGATTGCATGAAAAATGGGGTCGGAGTCATTTGATTTGGCCCGCGAGCGTGTTCGCGAAACAAATGACTCTGACCCCGTTTAGAGATCAACCCGTCTAGAGCACCACGGGCTCGGGCTCCAGCCGAATGCCGAATCGCTCATAAACACTGGTCTGAATCGCGCGGGCCAGCGTGAGCACCTCGGCGCCGGTGGCGCCTCCACGGTTGACCAGCACCAGCGCCTGCTTCTCGTACACGCCGGCGCGGCCTACGCTGCGGCCTTTCCAGCCACAGGCGTCGATCAACCAACCGGCGGCCAACTTCACCGTGCCATCTTCCAGCGGGTAGTGCACGATGCCCGGGTCGCGCGCAATGATGTCGCGGCACTGCTCGGCGCTGACCACAGGGTTCTTGAAGAAACTGCCCGCATTGCCCAGCACCGCAGGGTCCGGCAGCTTGGCGCGGCGAATCTCGCATACCCAATCGAAAACCTGTCTGGCCGTGGGGGAGGAGACGCCGGTTTCCTCGATGCGGCGCTGCAGGTCCAGGTAGCCCAGCACCGGCTGCCACGGCTTGGGCAGGCGCATGCGCACGCGGGTGATGACGCTCTTGCCGGCCAGCCCGCCAAAGCCTGTGTGCTTGAAGACACTGTCGCGGTAGCCAAAGGCGCAGGCGCGCGTGTCCAACTCCACTGTGCGGCCGGTCACCAGGTCCACTGCCAGCAAAGAATGAAATCGGTCCTTGAGCTCCACCCCATAGGCGCCAATGTTCTGCACTGGCGCGGCCCCCACGGTGCCGGGAATGAGCGCCATGTTCTCCAGGCCCGGCAGGCCTTGGTCCAGGGTCCACTGCACCAGGGCGTGCCAGCCCACGCCCGCTCCGGCCTCCACGATCACCGCGTCCGCGTCTTCGTGCAGCACGCGCAGGCCCGGCACCTCCACCTTCAACACCAAGGTGGATGGGTCTTTGGTGAACACGAGGTTGCTGCCACCGCCCAGCACCATCTTGGGCGCCAGGCCCCAGCGGGGGTGGTCCACCACTCGGCGCACTGCGGCTTCACTGTCCACGCGCACCAAGTGGGCCGCCACGGCGGGCAGGCCCAGCGTGTTGAATGGGCGCAGGCTCACCCCCTCTTCCACCACCAGCGCAGGCGTGTGAGCGCCGGACGCGCCAGGCGCTCCAGGCGGAAAAGGCACAGGGGAGTTGGGCATGGCAAAATTTTCCCCTAGAAAACACTGCGCCCCTGGCCCTTTTGAATCATGCCGAGCTTTGATGTGGTCGTCGAACCCAACCTGGTCGAGGTGCGCAACGCCGTGGACCAAAGCAACAAGGAAATCGGCACCCGCTTCGATTTCAAGGGCAGCGATGCCCGTATCGAGCTCTCCGACAAGGGCAGCGACAAAGACCTGACCCTCTATGGCGACAGCGACTTCCAGCTGCAGCAGGTCAAGGACATCCTGCTGGCCAAGCTGACCAAGCGCAGCGTGGACATCCGCTTCCTGGACGATTCGGCCAAGCCCGAGAAGATCGGTGGCGACAAGCTCAAGCAACTCGTCAAAATCAAGACCGGCATCGAATCCGACCTGGGCAAGAAGATCCAGAGCCTCATCAAGCAGAGCAAGCTCAAGGTGCAGGCGGCCATCCAGGGCGACTCGGTGCGGGTGACCGGCGCCAAGCGCGACGACCTGCAGACCGCCATGGCCCTGCTGAAGAAGGAAGTGGTGGACGCGCCGCTGACCTTCAACAACTTCCGCGACTAGTTTGACGCTGCTCTACATCATCCTGGCCACCGGTGCGGGCGGCCTGCTGTCGGTTTTGGCGGCCGCCAGCCTCACCACCCATGTGTTGGGCCGCATCGTGCACAGCCTGGTCAGCCTGTCGGCGGGTGTGCTGCTGGGCACGGCGCTGCTCAATGTGTTGCCTGAAGCATTCGAATCGGCCACGGTGCCGGCGCATGAACTCTTCATCACCCTGCTCGGGGGCCTGCTGTTCTTCTTCCTGCTTGAAAAAGCCGAGCTGTACCGCCACAGCCACCACCACGAGGGCGATCACCCCCATCACGACCATCACCACGGCTTCGACGCCGAGCAGGCCGGTGCGGGCGGCTGGTCGGTCCTGGTGGGCGACAGCATCCACAACTTCGTGGATGGCGTGATCATCGCCGCGGCATTCTTGACCGATGTGAAGCTGGGCGTGGTGACCACACTGGCCATCGTGGCCCATGAAATCCCGCAGGAGATCGGCGACTTCATCGTGCTGCTGAACGCGGGTTTGTCGCGGGCGCGCGCGCTGCTGTTCAATGCACTGTCAGGCTTGGCGGCGGTGGCCGGGGGCTTGGTGGGCTACTTCGCCGTGGGCGGCCTGCAGGCGGTGTTCCCCTACCTGTTGGTGGTGGCCGCCAGCAGCTTCATTTATGTGGCGGTGGCCGACCTGCTGCCGCAGATGCAACGGCGCCTGGCTTGGCGCGAAACGCTGCAACAGGTCACCTGGCTGGCCGCAGGTCTGGCCTTGGTGCTGGTGGCCGGCGAACTGCTGCACGCGCACTAGGCGCTTGGCGCCTACTTGACCACCAACACCGGAATGGGGCTGTGCAGCAGCACCCGCTGGGTTTCGCTGCCCAAGAGCAAGGCCGCCACACCGCGCCGCCCGTGCGAGGCCATCACGATCAGGTCGCAGTTTCGGCTCTTGGCATGCTCCAGGATCGCCTCCCAAGGATGGAGGGACTCCACCGTGTGGCCAGTGCAGGCCACCTGCTGAGTGCGGGCGGCTTCCACCACTGCGGTCACCCGGGCGCTGGCCACCTTTTCCTGCGCCTCGTAGAACTCCTGGGGCGCAATGGGTTGCACCTCACTGATGGCGCTGTAGGGAAAGGGCTCCTTGACCGAAACCGCAAACAGTTGCGCGTCCATACGCCCGGCCAGCGCAATTGCGGCCTCCACGGCCTTGCGGGTGATGTCGGAACCGTCTGTGGGAACCAGGAATCGGCTGTACATGGGGCGCTCTCCTGCGGCAGTGGCAGCGGGTGGATGAGCCTTCAGTATGAAACTGTAAGGGTCCTCCAGCCCTTGTCCCCGATCAATGCGGGTGCACCCGGATGGCGCGCTGCCTCAAGCGGAAGGCGCCGCCGCGAATTCAGCCCAGGGCCACCGGCCGCGCAGGATCGGCCGACCACTCGCTCCAGGAACCGGGGTAGAGCGCGCCTTCCCCAAAGCCCGCATGGGCCAAGGCCAAGAGGTTGTGGCAAGCCGTGACACC
>CAMCTE010000035.1 GCA_945878385.1 Azohydromonas lata NBRC 102462
GTGAGGCGAGTGCGGGAAAGTGCCACTGTGCCATGATTCCGAGTATGGATATCTCTTCACCATGCGTGGTCACGCTCACCTGGACGCTTTCCGACGCCCAAGGCAAACCCATCGACGAACTGGCTGAACCGCTGGAGTTCCTGGTGGGCGGTGAAGACCTGCTGCCCAAAGTGGAAGAGGCCCTGATCGGACAGACCGTGGGCTTTGAAACACAGGTGCACCTGGAGCCCGAGAACGCATTCGGCGACTACGACTCCGCACTCGTTTGCTTCGAGGCACGCTCACTGTTTCCCGAGGATGTGGGCCCGGGCATGCAGTTCGAGGGACTGCCGCCGGGTGCCGCCACGCCCGATATGCCGGGCGACGCCATCTACACCGTCACCGAGGTGTACCCGCAGCATGTGGTGCTGGACGGCAACCACCCGCTGGCGGGAATGGCGCTGCGCCTGGCGCTGAAGGTGCGCGATGTGCGCGAGGCCACCGAAGAAGAACTCAAGGCCGGCAGCGTGGGCTCGCCGGTGTTTCGCGTGGGGGGCTCAGACGAGGGCGACCACGACCATGATCACGGGGATCACACCCTACATTGATCAGCCCTTGCCGGTGGAGCCAAAGCCGCCCGCGCCGCGGTCACTGGCTTCAAAGGTTTCCACCACCTCAAAACGCGCCTGCACCACGGGCACGATCACCAATTGCGCCAAGCGCTCCAGCGGCTCGATGGTGAAGGGCTGCGTGCCGCGGTTCCAGCAGCTGACCATCAGGGGGCCCTGGTAGTCGCTGTCGATCAAGCCCACCAGATTGCCCAGCACGATGCCGTGCTTGTGACCCAGCCCCGAGCGGGGCAGGATCATGGCCGCCAAGTTCGCGTCGCCGATGTGGATGGCGATGCCGGTGGGGATCAATTCACATTGCCCCGGCTGCAGCACCATGGCCTGCGGCATGCAGGCTCGCAGGTCCAGGCCGGCACTGCCCGGTGTGGCGTAGGCCGGCAGCAAGGGTGCCTGACTCGGTGTGCCGCGCAGGCGCTCGTCCAGAATTTTCAGTGCAATGGTGGCGTGGGTCATGGGGTCGGTCGCCGCTTGGTTCTAGCCGCAGTGCGCGCTTGCATCAGGCCGTTGGGAGCCGCCGCGCCACCTCGCCCACCAGCGTGCGGGCCAGGCTGAGCTTGTCGGCAGCGGGCAGTTCATGCGTGCCCTGCGCGTCCACGAGAAGCAATTGGTTCTCGTCGCGCCCAAAGGTAGAAGGGCCATGATTGGCCACGACCAGCTGCAGCTTCTTGCGGTGAAGCTTTTCGCGTGCGTGGCGTTCGATGTCGTGCGTTTCGGCGGCAAAGCCCACGCAGAACGGCGCGCTGGGCAATGCGGCCACAGCCGCCAATACATCGGGGTTCTCAGTGAGCTCGAAGGTGGGCGTGCCCTGCCCGGCCACCTTCTTGATCTTGGCATCGGCCTGCGCTACGGGGCGCCAATCGGCCACCGCTGCAGTGGCGATGAAGAGTTCATGCTGCGCCGCCAAGGGCAGCACCGCATCATGCATCTGTTGGGCTGACTCAACATCGATGCGCTGCACGCCAGCCGGCGTGGGCAGGTGCACCGGCCCGGCCACCAGGATGACCTGTGCGCCGGCTTCAGCCGCAGCACGCGCGATGGCAAAGCCCATCTTGCCGCTGGAGCGGTTGGTGATGCCGCGCACCGGGTCGATGGCTTCGAAGGTGGGGCCGGCGGTGATGAGCACGCGGCGGCCCTGCAACACCTTGGGCTGGAAGTGGGCGATGAGTGCGTCGCGGATGTCTTCGGGTTCGAGCATGCGCCCGTCGCCAATTTCCCCGCAGGCTTGGGAGCCCGAGGCCGGGCCCAGCAGCACCGCGCCGTCGTCGCGCACCTGCTGCGCATTGCGCTGTGTGGCCGGGTGCGCCCACATCTCGCGGTTCATGGCGGGTGCCAGCAGCAGGCTGCAACGCTCGGCCGGGCGGGCCACGCACAAGAGCGACAGCAGTTCATCGCAACGGCCCTGGGCCAGGCGGGCGATGAAATCGGCGGTGGCCGGCGCCACGAGGATGGCGTCAGCCTCGCGGCTGAGGTTGATGTGGGCCATGGCATTGGGCTGCGTGGTGTCCCACTGCGTGGTGGCCACGGGACGCCCGGTGAGGGACTGCAACAGCAAGGGCGTGACGAACTGCTGGGCCGAAGCCGTCATCACCGCCTGCACGGTGGCGCCGGCCTTGATGAGTTCGCGCGCCAAATCGGCGGCCTTGTAGCAGGCCACCCCGCCGGTCAGGCCCAGGACGATGTGCTTGCCCTGCAGGTCCAAGGCTTACACCCGCTCGGCCACCCAGGCCTGCACCGAGGCCAGGGCCTTGGGCAGGTGCGTGGCGTCCGTTCCGCCGGCCATGGCCATGTCAGGTTTGCCGCCGCCCTTGCCGCCCACCTGCTGGGCCACGAAATTCACCAGCTCGCCGGCCTTCACCTTGCCGGTGCTGTCGGCCGTCACGCCGGCAGCCAACTGCACCTTGCCACCGTCCACCGCGGCCAGCACGATGGCGGCGGTCTTGAGCTTGTCCTTGAGCTTGTCCAGCGTCTCGCGCAGCGTCTTGGCGTCGGCCCCTTCCAGGGTGGCGGCCAGCACCTTGATGCCCTTGACCTCCACGGCCTGCGCCATCAGCTCATCACCTTGCGCCGAAGCCAATTTGCCCTTGAGTGCGGCGATCTCCTTTTCCAATGCGCGCACCTGATCCAGTACCGCGGCCGCGCGGGCCGGCACCTCGGTCACAGACACCTTCATCGTGCCCGCGGCATGGGCGAGCGTGGTTTCCAGCTGCTGCAGGTAGGCCAGCGCTTTCTCGCCACACACCGCCTCCACTCGGCGAATGCCGGCGGCCACACCGCCTTCGGAGACGATCTTGAACAGGCCGATGTCGCCCGTGCGCTGCACATGCGTGCCGCCGCACAGTTCGCGGCTGCTGCCGATGTCCAGCACGCGCACCGTGTCGCCGTACTTCTCACCGAAGAGCATCATGGCGCCCAGCTTCTGCGCGTCGTCGATGGCCACTACGCGGGACTGTGCGGCTGCATTGGCCAACACTTCCGCGTTCACGATGGCTTCGACCTGGGCCATCTGCTCGGCCGTCATGGCTTCGTTGTGCGCGAAGTCGAAGCGGGTGCGCTCGGCATTCACCAGCGAGCCCTTTTGCTGCACATGCGCGCCCAGCACCTCGCGCAGGGCCTTGTGCATCAGGTGGGTGGCGCTGTGGTGGCGCACCGTGTGGGCGCGCTGCACCGCGTCCACCTTGGCGGTGAAGGTGTCGCCCAATTTGATTTCACCTTCCATCACCCGGCCGTGGTGGCCGAAAACAGCTGCCTGGATCTTCAGCGTGTCTTCCACCACCACTCGGGTGGTGGCGTTGCGCATCTCGCCGCTGTCGCCCACCTGGCCGCCGCTTTCGGCATAAAAGGGCGTGTGGTCCAACACCACCACCACATCGTCGCCGGCGCGGGCCTGTTGCACGGGCGTGCCGTCCACATACAGGGCGGTGACGCGGCTGGTGTCGCACACCAGATGCTCGTAGCCGTGGAAGGCGGTGTCGGCACCGCTGTATTCCAAGCCCTGCTGCATCTTGAACTTGCCAGCGGCACGCGCCTGTTCGCGCTGGCGCTGCATGGCGGCGTTGAAGCCGGCTTCGTCCACCTTCACGCCGCGCTCGCGGCACACATCGGCGGTGAGGTCCAGCGGGAAGCCATAGGTGTCGTGCAGCTTGAAGGCGGTTTCGCCATCCACCACCGCCACGGTGTGGGCCGAGCCGGGCGCGCCAACGCCGCCGCCCAGTGCGGCATCCAGAATCTCCATGCCATTGGCGATGGTCTGGAAGAAGCGCTCTTCTTCTTGCCGCAGCACCTCGGTGACGCGGGCAGCCGCACGGCGAAGTTCGGGGTAGGCCTCACCCATGGTCTGGTCCAGCGCGGCCACCAACTGGTGGAAGAAGGGCTTGCGCGCACCAAGCTTGTAGCCGTGGCGGATGGCGCGGCGCGCAATGCGGCGCAGCACATAGCCCCGGCCTTCGTTGCCGGGGATCACGCCGTCGACGATGGTGAAGGAGCAGGCGCGGATGTGGTCGGCGATCACCTTCAGGGACGGCGATTCAGGGTCGCAGCCGCCTTGGCCCGCGGCCGAACCGCCAGCGGCATCGACGGCCACCTTGGCCGCCTTCAGCAGATGCACGAAGGTGTCGATCTCATAGTTGCCGTGCACATGCTGCAGCACGGCCGCAATGCGCTCCAGACCCATGCCGGTGTCCACGCTGGGCTTGGGCAGCGGGTGCATCACACCGTCTTCGGTGCGGTTGAATTGCATGAAGACGTTGTTCCAGATCTCGATGTAGCGGTCGCCGTCTTCATCGGGGCTGCCCGGAGGGCCGCCGGGAATGTGCGGGCCGTGGTCGTAGAAGATTTCGGTGCAGGGGCCGCAGGGGCCGGTATCGCCCATCATCCAGAAGTTGTCGGACTGGTAGCGGCCTCCCTTGTTGTCGCCGATGCGCACGATGCGCTCGACCGGTACGCCCACCTGCTTGTTCCAGATGTCAAAGGCCTCGTCGTCTTCTGCGTAGACCGTCACCCACAGCTTGTCCTTGGGCAGCTTGAACACTTCGGTCAGCAGTTCCCAGGCGTAGCTGATGGCGTCCTTCTTGAAGTAGTCGCCGAAGCTGAAATTGCCCAGCATCTCGAAGAAGGTGTGGTGCCGCGCGGTGTAGCCCACGTTTTCCAGGTCGTTGTGCTTGCCGCCGGCGCGGATGCACTTCTGCGCGGTGGTCGCACGCGTGTAGGGGCGCTTGTCGAAGCCCAGGAACACATCCTTGAACTGGTTCATGCCCGCATTGGTGAACAGCAGCGTCGGGTCGTCGCCCGGCACGACGGGGCTGGAGGCCACGATGGTGTGCCCCTTGGACTCGAAGAACTTCAGGAAGGCGTTGCGAATTTCTGCGGCGTTCATGCGCGTCCGATTGGCGGTTTGGCAAAGCTTCCGATTATAGGAAGCAGGGGCTGAAGGCCGCTCCACCCCTGGCATTGGGCATGGCCGCCCGGAATGGACGGGTGGACAATGCGGCGATGGCCTTGCAGCAACTCACCGAAGAACAGGTTTCCACATGGTCGGCCCAGCAGAAGGACCGATGGTGGCTGGAGAACATTTACCGCGGCGCCATGCCGCAACTCACGCTGCGCTCGGCCCTGGCCGGGTTCGTGCTGGGCGGGGTGTTGGGCGCCACGGCGCTGTACATCGGTGCCAAGACCGGAATCAACATCGGTGTGGGGCTCACTTCGGTGATCTTGGCCTTTGCCATCTTTCGGGCGATGGCGGCCAGCGGACTGGCACGGGATATGACCATCCTGGAAAACAACTGCACCCAGTCCATCGCCACCTCGGCGGGCTATGTGGTGGGCCCCCTGTTTTCGAGTCTGGCGGCCTACATGCTGGTCACCGGAGTGGTGGTGCCCTGGTGGCAACTCATGATCTGGATGGTGGTGGTGTCCTTGATCGGGGTGATGCTGGCATTCCCGATGAAGCGGCGCTTCATCAACCAAGACCAATTGCCCTTTCCCGAGGGCCGAGCCTGCGGCGTGGTGCTGGATTCGTTGTACAGCGGTGCGGCCGGCGAAGGCGTCTACAAGGCTAGGCTGCTGGCCTTCAGCGCCGGCATCAGCGCGCTGTATCAGTTCGTGGTCAGCGACGGCTGGATGAAGTTGCTGCAGTTCAAACTGTTGGCCATGGACCGGTGGGCCGCACTGAAGGAGCCCTGGGTATTCCATGAACGCTTGGATACCTACTACTACAACTGGGCGGTGCAGGCCGAGGCCTGGATCCCCAAGATCCTGGGCACCGATGTGCGCGTGTTGGGCCTTCGCCTGACCCTGGACATGGCGATGGTGGGCGTGGGAGGCCTCATCGGCATCGTGGTGGCCACCAGTTGCCTGTTGGGCGCCTTCATCAATTTCGCCGTGCTGGCGCCGATGATGATCCAACTGGGCGACATCGCCCCGCGCCTGAATGCGGCGGGGCAGCCGATTCCGCTGAACCGCAGCGAGATCGTCAACCAGTGGTCGATGTGGTGGGGGGTATCGATGATGGTGGCAGGTTCGCTGGTCGGCCTGCTGGCCAAGCCCGAACTTTTCACCGGTGCGTTCAAGTTGCTGAAGAAATCACCCGCGCCTGAGGCCGGTGGCGCTTCGGCCGCAGTGCCGGCCTCAGACCCCCTGCGAGACATCGAAGTGCCGCTGTGGATTTCCTGGGTGGGCGTGCCCGTGTTCAGCCTGCTGGGCGCCTGGGTCACGCATGTGTTCTTCGGGGTGCCCATGTGGATGGCCCTCATCAGCCTGCCGCTGATCTTCGTGCTCACCATCATCTGCACGAATTCGATGGCCCTCACCTCGTGGACGCCCACTGGGTCCTTGTCCAAAATCACCCAGTTCAGCATGGGCGCCATCGACCGTGCGAACCCCGCCAGCAACCTGATGCCCGCAGCGATGACCGCCGAGATCGCCTCGAATGCGGCCAATCTGCTGTCGGACATCAAGCCGGGCTACATGCTCGGCGGCAAGCCGCGCCATCAGGCCATCGGCCATGTGATCGGCTTGTTGGCCGGCACCCTGTGCTGCGTGCCGCTCTTCTTCCTGTTGTTCTTGCCGCCGGACGCCAATGGCGTGCGCAGCCCGGCCACCATCGTGTCCGACGCCTTCGCCATGCCCGCGGCGCTGCAGTGGAAGGGCGTGACCGACATCATCGCCGGCGGGCTCAAGAGTCTGCCCACCTCGGCGCTGATTGCCATGGCGGTGGCCGCCGGCGCGGCGGTCGTGATCGAAGTCTTGCGCATCGTCACCAAGGGTCGCTTCCCGCTGTCTTCAGTGAGCATCGGCCTGGGCGTGGTGCTGCCGCCGGACGCCACGCTGTGCATGTGGCTGGGCGCGATGCTGTTCTGGCTGATGGCCCAGCGCCATCCGCTGCCGGGCAGCGCGGGCCATCGCCGTTGGGTGGAGGGCTGCGAGCCCATCTGCGCCGGGCTGATTTCCGGTGCGGCCCTCATGGGGATCGGCAATGCCATCGTCAACGTGCTGTTGGCCTGAACGCGTACGGGCCACGGGTGCAGGCTTGACCCCGCCGATGCAATCCCGGCAGGATTGATTCAAACTATCAGAGCTGGTACGGAAGCTGGCCATTGCGACGAAGCTGACGAGGAGCCCCCATGGACATGAAGAACTCCCCCCTGGCGCTGCTGCAGGACGCGGCGCTGCTGCGCACCGGCGCCTTGATCAATGGGCAATGGACCGCCCTGCCCGAGCGTTTTGCGGTGTACGACCCGGCCACCGGGCTGGAGCTGGCCCAGGTGGACAACGCCGGGCCCGAGCATGCCGAGCAGGCCATTGCCGCAGCCAACGCCGCTTGGCCGGCCTGGCGCGCCAAACCAGCCAAGGAACGCGCGGCCGTGCTGATGAAGTGGTTCCATCTGATCCACCAGCATGCCGACGACCTGGCCCGCATCATGACGGCCGAGCAGGGCAAGCCGCTGGCTGAAGCGAAGGGTGAGGTGGCCTACGGCGCCAGCTTCATCGAGTGGTTCGCCGAAGAAGCCAAGCGGGTGTACGGCGAAACCATTCCCAGCACCGACCCCAACAAGCGCGTGATGGTGTTGAAGCAGCCCATCGGCGTGTGCGCGGCCATCACGCCCTGGAACTTTCCGATCGCGATGATCACCCGCAAGGTGGCGCCTGCGCTGGCCGCGGGCTGCCCCGTGGTGATCAAGCCGGCCGAGCAGACGCCGCTGTCGGCCTTGGCCGTGGCCGAACTGGCCCAGCGCGCGGGCATGCCCGCCGGTGTGCTGAACCTGCTGCCGGCAGACGCCGAGCAATCGATCGCCATCGGCCATGTGCTGTGCGAATCCGATGTGGTGCGCCACCTGTCCTTCACCGGCTCCACCGAAGTCGGCCGCATCCTGATGAAACAGTGCGCGCCCACCATCAAGAAGCTCAGCCTGGAGCTGGGTGGCAATGCGCCCTTCATCGTGTTCGACGACGCCGACCTGGACAGTGCGGTGGAAGGCGCGATGGTCAGCAAGTACCGCAACGCGGGCCAGACCTGCGTGTGCGCCAACCGCTTGTATGTGCAAGATGGTGTGTACGACGCATTTGTGGCCAAGCTGGCTGAGAAAGCCCAAGGCATCAAGGTGGGCAACGGCTTTGAGGCCGGCGTGAACCAGGGCCCATTGATCGACGACCAGGCCATCGCCAAGGTGGAGGCCCATGTGGCCGACGCCGTGGCCAAGGGCGCCCGCGTGGTGGTGGGTGGCCAGCGCACGGGTGAGCGCTTCTACACGCCCACGGTGCTGGCCCATGTCACGGCCGACATGCGCTGCGCGCGCGAGGAAACCTTCGGCCCGGTGGCCCCCGTGTTCCGCTTCAAGACGGAAGCCGAGGCCATCGAATTGGCCAACAGCACCGAGTTCGGTTTGGCCGCTTACTTCTACAGCCGCGACATCGGCCGCATCTTCCGGGTGGCTGAAGGCTTGGAGAGCGGCATGGTGGGCATCAACACCGGCATCATCTCGGCCGCGGAAGTGCCCTTTGGTGGGGTCAAGCAGTCGGGTCTGGGCCGCGAGGGTTCGCGCCACGGCATCGAAGATTATGTGGAGATGAAGTATCTGTGTCTGGGCGATGTGCTGAAGTGACGAAGCAGGCCGTCTTCATCGCAGCGACCCTGGTGTTGGCAGCTGGCGGCGGGCCCGTTTTGGCCGACGCCGGCATGCAGCCCGTAGGCCGCTTCGAGATCGACCGCACCGAGGTGAGCATCGGCGCCTTCCGCACCTTCACCCGCGCCACGGGGCTCAAGACCAAGGCCGAGCGCGAGGGCGCCAGCCTGAGCTACGAAGCGGGATGGGAACGCCGTCCTGGCTGGGCTTGGCACTCGCCCTATGGCAAGCCAGGCGCCGACGATGAGCCGGCGGTGCACATCACGCATGGTGAAGCGCAGGCCTATTGCCGCTGGGCAGGCAAGCGCCTGCCCACCGAAGCCGAATGGCGCGAGGCGGCCTACACCGAGCGCCGCGCGCAGCCCCCGGCTCCCTTCACTGCCGGGCGCATCTATGCCTTTCCCACAGGCGATACGCCGCAAGGTGCGAATTGCCTGGGCGACTGCGGCAACAGCGCCAAGCCCGTGGCCCATGCCGTGACCACACGCGGCCGCGGCCATGCACCAGTGGGCTCCACAGTGGCCGGCGTGAATGGCCTTTTCGACATGGGCGCCAATGCCTGGGAATGGGTGGACGGCGGGCCAGGCTCCGAGCAACCCACGCTGGGAGGTTCTTGGTGGTATGGCGCCGGCCCCATGCAACGGGACCACCGCGCCACCAAGCCGGCCGACATGAGCGTGGTCTACATCGGTTTTCGCTGCGCCCGCAGCCGCTGAGGGAAGCGGCTGCATTGCTCTGCCCGCCGCTGAAGGGCGCGGCCGTTCAGCCCTGCGCCACCTTCTGCGCGATGGCGCGCCCCACATCGGTCGTGCTGGCCGTACCGCCCAAGTCCGGCGTGTGCGGGCCGTGCCGGATGACATCCTCGATGGCCTGAACGATGGCCGCAGCCGCAGCCGCGTGCCCCAAGAACTCCAACATCATGGCGCCCGACCAGATCATGCCAATCGGGTTGGCGATGTTGCGCCCGTAAATGTCAGGCGCCGAGCCGTGCACCGGTTCGAACAGCGAAGGGAAATTCCGTTCGGGATTCAGATTGGCCGAGGGCGCAATGCCGATGGTGCCGGTGGTGGCCGGGCCCAGGTCGGAGAGGATGTCGCCAAACAGGTTGGTGGCCGCAATCACATCAAAACGATCGGGCTGCAGCACCAGGCGCGCGCTCATGATGTCGATGTGGTGCGCTTGCATGGACACCTCTGGGTAATGGGCGGCCATCTCGCGGCAGCGCCCATCCCACCACGGCATGCTGATGGCAATCCCGTTGCTCTTGGTGGCCAAGTCCAGGCGCTTGCGCGGGCGCGAGCGGGCCAGTTCGAATGCGAACTTCAGCAGGCGGTCGGAACCCTTGCGGGTGAACACGCTTTCCTGGATCACGAATTCCCGGTCGGTTCCTTCGAACATCACGCCGCCGGCCGAGGTGTACTCGCCCTCGGTGTTCTCGCGCACGATCAGGTAGTCGATGTCCCCGGGTTTGCGGTCGGCCAGCGGGCAACGCAAGCCTTCGAACAGTCGAACCGGGCGCAGGTTGATGTACTGGTCGAATTCCCGACGGAACTTGAGCAGCGAACCCCACAAGGAAACATGGTCGGGCACCGTGGCCGGCCAGCCCACCGCGCCGAAGTACAGGGCGTCCATGCCCTGAAGCTGCTGTTTCCAATCGGCCGGCATCATGGTGCCGTGTTGCGTGTAGTGGTCGCAACTGGCCCAGTCGCAGGAGGTGATCTCCATTTGAAAACCGAACCGGCCTTGGGCCGCCTGCAGGACGCGAAGCCCTTCGGGCATCACTTCCTTGCCAATGCCGTCCCCCGCCAGAGCGGCAATCTTGAGTGGTCGGTTCAACGGTGCAGCGTAGCCGCCAGCCAGAGTGGTCGTGTTCATTTCGACATTGTGCTTGCATCGGCACCGCGCGTGCCCTTGCCCCCGCTGCGGCTGGTGCGTTGAAAGAAGTCTGGCGGCTTGCGCTGCACCCAGGCCACGAAACGAGCCATGTCGGGATGCGCCAGCAGTTGCTCGACGGTGTGATACGACCTCGCCAGTTCGGTCTCGGTGAACAGGGCGTGGATGTGACGATGGCAAATGCGGTGCAGCCACTGCGTGTGCACGCCGCCGCGGGACTTGGGCACCAGGTGATGGGCATCCCGCTGCGCCGGGGGAATGGGTCGCTCGCACAGCGGGCAAATCACCTCGTCGGTCGGTGCCGGCATCGGCACTTCCCGCTGCTCAGCCAGACGGCGCTTGATTCGGCCTTTCATTCCAGGAATTCGTCCTCTTCGCCTGCCGGGCTGATATGGCGTGCCAGTGCGTTGCGGATGAACTGCTTTTCGTAGTGGCGGTTGCGCCGGCTCTTCTTGGCCGTGGCCCGCTGGTCCACACGCTTGTCGAACACCACTTCTTGCAGGCGGCTCAAGTCGGACAAGCTCTTGATTTGGTCGGGGGAATTGCGGCGGGGCATGAAGGGCGTCCAGGGGCACGGCACACCACCGAATCTTGGCCGCAATCCGGTGATGGCGGGGTTCTGGGGCTATTGGTGCGGCGCGACGGGAAAGGCCCCGCAGCAGGAGCAGGAAGGCCCCGCGGCACTTGCAGTGAAGTCGCATGGCCTAGGATTCGCGGGCGCTGCCCCTGGGGCCCGCGCAGCGAAAGGCCAACCCACATGAAAATTCAGCGAGTAGCCGTCATTGGCGCCGGCATGGCCGGTGCGGCCTGCGCGCGGCAACTGGCCGATGCAGGCCTGGATGTGACCGTCTTTGATAAATCCCGAGGATTGGGCGGGCGCATGGCCACGCGGCGCGCGGTTCTGCCCCAGGACGCTTCGGCCGACCAGACACTGACCTTCGATCACGGCGCACCCTGGTGGGTCAGCAGCACTAGCAACTTTGCTGAATTTCTGAAGACCGCCGAAGCGCAGGGCGCCGTGGTGCAGTGGACCCCGCGGATGAAGGGGCAATCGGCTCACGAACGAGCCCCGTCGGAATCGCAGTCTTGGGTGGCCCAACCGGATATGCCGGGCTTGGTGCGCTGGATGCTGCAGGGCATTGCCGTTCACACCGGATGCACGATCGGCGCCCTGCATCGCCAGGAAAGCGGCTGGGAACTGACGGGCGACGGCATGCCTGCTGCGTCAGGCTTCGATGCAGTGGCGGTGGCCATTCCGCCTGCGCAGGCTGCGGCCTTGTGGGCCCCACACACGGCGGACTGGACCGCGCGCGCTCAGGCTCAGCACATGAGCCCCTGCTGGACTCTGATGGGCGTCACCGACGATCCATTCAACAAGCCTGCTGCCGGCGCAACGTGGGATGTGCTGACCCCCGCATCGGGGCCCCTGAGTCTGGTGGTGCGGCAGGACGGCAAGCCCGGTCGGCCTGCGCATGCCGGACAAGCCCATTGGGTCGCGCATGCAACGGTCGACTGGACTGAGCAGCACCTCGAATCGGCGCCGGATGGGGCAATGGCGGCCCTGAAGGCGGCCTTGGAATCTGCACTGGGTGGCGCCTTGACCTGGCGACATGCCGTGGTGCACCGGTGGCGCTACGCCCAATGGTCGGGCGCAGCACCTCAGTCGATGCCCTGCTGGTGGGATGGCTCTGCCGGCCTGGGCGCCTGCGGCGACTACCTGGGTGGCGGTGGGGTGGAAGGCGCCTGGCTTTCGGGTGGCAACCTGGCACGGGCCATCCTGGGTTGAAGCGCTCAGGGTCAGCCACTCATCATTTGTTCCTCGCAGCCTGATAAGGTTGGCCAATGGAGTCATTGCTGCCCCGCACACTGGCCGAGAAGATCTGGCAGCAGCATGTGGTGACCGAACTCGATCACGGTCGGTCGCTGCTGCACATCGACCGGGTGTTCCTGCACGAGCGCACGGGGCCGGCGCTGTTGGCTGGCCTTGCCGATGCGGGGCGCACGGCGCGCCACCCGCAGCGTGTGGTGGGCATCACGGACCACATCGTCGGCACCCTGCCGGACCGCCTGCAGCGCCCATCCGACGCGCTCAGTGAGCGGTTCATTCAGGAATTCAAGCAACGAACCGACGCGGCCGGAATCCGGCTCGTCGACCTGCACGACCCACGGCAGGGCATCGTGCATGTGGTGGCGGCCGAGCAAGGCTGGGCACTGCCAGGGATGACCGTGGTCTGCCCCGACAGCCACACCGGCACCCTCGGTGGCCTGGGCGCACTGGCATGGGGCATCGGCTCAACCGAAGGCGAACAGGCGGTGGCCACGAGCACGTTGGTGCGCGCCAAGCCGCGAAACATGCGCTTGCACTGCACGGGCACCCTGCCCTTTGGCGTCACCGCCAAGGATGTGATCCTGGCCTTGATTGCGCGTGAGGGTGCCCGCGGTGGTCAGGGATGCGTGGTCGAGTTCTGCGGCCCGGCGGTGCAGCGCTTGGACATCGAAGGACGGATGACTTTGTGCAACATGGCCGTCGAGTTCGGCGCCTTTACGGGCCTCATCGCCCCAGATGACGCCACCATCGGCTGGGTAGCCAACCGACCCGAAGCGCCGGTGGGCCAGGCATGGGACGAAGCGGTACAGGCTTGGCAACGCCTGCACAGCGACGATGGTGCCCATTGGGATCGAGAACTCCGAATCGATGTTCAGGACTTGGAACCGCAGGTGACATGGGGCAACAGCGTAGAGTTGGGCGGCGGTATTTCCCAGCGGGTACCGGACCCGGCGCAAGCACCATCCGCTGCGCAGCGTGCCCGCATGGAACGTGCACTGGCCTACATGGACCTGCAACCCGGGATGCCGCTCAAGGGCTTGGCGATCGACGCGGCCTTCATCGGCTCCTGCACGAACAGCCGGCTGCCCGACCTGCGGGCCGCCGCCGATGTGCTCAGGGGGCACCATGTGGCGCCGGGCGTAAGGGCCATCGTGGTGCCAGGCTCCATGCCGGTGCGCGCGGCTGCGGAGGCCGAAGGCCTGCACCGCGTGTTTGAAGACGCCGGCTTCGAATGGCGGGCCAGCGGCTGTTCCCTTTGTTTCTACTCCGGTGTCGAAGACTTGGGGCCCGCGCGGCGCGTGATCAGCAGCACGAATCGCAACTTCGAGGGCCGACAGGGGCCCGGTGTGCGCACGCACCTGGCCAGCCCCGCGACCGTGGCGGCATCCGCCGTGGCCGGCTGCATCGCCGACCCGCGGCCTTTGATGAACCGTGCTGTCTGACCCACCTGTCTGACCCACCGTCCGCATCATGGAGCACTCGAACCGAATTGAACACATCAGCGGCGTGGCGGCGCCCCTGATGCGCGACCACATCGACACCGATGTGATCATTCCCTCCCGTGAGATCACCTCGCCTTCGCGCGAAGGCTTCGGTCCGAAGCTGTTCGCACCCTGGCGCTACCGGCATCCCGATGGCGCGGAAGACCCCGATTTCATCCTCAACCGTGAGCCCTGGCGCCAAGCGCGCATCCTCATCACCGGGCGGAATTTCGGTTGTGGCTCCTCGCGCGAAATGGCCGTGTGGGCGCTGCTGCAGTTCGGCATCGGCTGCGTGATCGCACCGTCCTTTGGCGCGATCTTCCGCAACAACTGCATCCGCAACTCGCTGTTGCCGATTGAACTGCCGATTGAGCAGGTCGAAGAACTGGCGCGGCAGGCGCAAGCCGGCGAGTTGCGACTCCATGTCGACCTTCAGGTCCAGCGCATCGTGCGGGAATCGCAACACCTTGAGGCCACTGAACAGTCACCGATCCCCTTCGAATTCGATCCGGACGACCGCGAGATGCTGCTCACCGGACGCGACGCCATCGACCGAGCCTGGGACCACCGCGCCGCCATCGAAGCGTTTGAACGCCAGGATCGTCTGAATCGGCCCTGGGCATGGCCCGAATCACCAGCCGCAAGCGTGACCCCAGGCGCTGCCTCCGGCTGACTACACTGGCCTTCTGAACCACAGTCAACCCATGGATTCGGTCCTCATCAGCGAAGTCGGTCCCCGAGACGGCCTGCAAAGTGTCCAGGCCACCATGCCCCTGACGCACAAACAGGCCTGGCTGACGGCGCTTCATGCCAGTGGCCTTCGGGAAATCGAAGTCGGCTCCTTCGTGCCGGCACGGCTGTTGCCGCAGTTGGCCGACACCGCCGAGCTGGTGCGCCATGCCCTGACGCTGCCGGGGCTCACCGTGATGGCGCTCGTGCCCAATCGGCGTGGCGCGCAGGCGGCCTTCGAGGCCGGCGTGCACAAGGTCACCCTGCCGGTATCGGCCAGTGAAGCGCACAGCCTGGCCAATGTGCGCAAGACCTGCGCTGAAATGGTCGAAGAGGTGCGCGCCGTCTTGGCCCTCCGTAATTCGCAAGCGCCCCATGTGAAGGTGGAGGCTGGCGTGTCCACCGCCTTCGGCTGCACGCTTCAGGGTGAGGTGCCGGAGGCGCATGTGCTCCATCTCGCGCAAGCCCTGGCCGAAGCCGGCGTGGACGACATCGGTTTGTCCGACACCACGGGCATGGCCCACCCCGCCGCGATCCGGCGCCTGGTCACCGGTCTGCGCCAAGCCGTGGGTGAGAAGGCCGGCGCCGCACACCTGCACAACACCCGCGGCCTGGGTCTGGCCAATTGCTTGGCCGCCTATGAGGTGGGCGTGCGAACCTTCGACAGTTCCCAAGCCGGCCTGGGGGGCTGCCCTTACGCGCCGGGCGCGTCAGGCAATGTCGTCACCGAAGATTTGGTCTACATGTTCGAGTCGATGGGCGTGCACACCGGAGTGAATCTGGTTCGATTGATCGAAGCGCGCGCGGCGCTGCGTCTGGGCCTACCGGGCGAGCCCCTGTACGGTATGACACCCGAGGCCGGCTTGCCGGCGCATTGGCGGGGCGCAGCGTCGGCAGCCAACTTGCAGCCCTCATCATGAGCCTCAACGAACCGCTGCCCCTTCAGGGCATCCGGGTGGTCGAATTCACCCACATGGTGATGGGCCCTACCTGTGGTCTGGTGCTCGCCGATTTGGGTGCCGAGGTGATCAAGGTCGAGCCCCTGGCCGGTGATGCCACACGGCGCCTCTTGGGATCGGGTTCGGGCTTCTTCGCGGCCTTCAACCGCAACAAGGAAAGCCTGTCCGTCAACCTCGATGATGAGCGCGGCCGCGAGATCGTGCTGCGTCTGGTGGCCCAAGCCGATGTGTTCAGCGAAAACTTCAAGGCCGGTGCCTTGGACAAATGGGGGCTCTCGTATTCCGTCTTGTCTGCTTTGAACCCGCGCCTGATCTACGTGTCGCACAAGGGCTTCCTGCCTGGCCCCTATGAACACCGAACCGCGCTGGACGAGGTGGTGCAGATGATGGGTGGCCTGGCCTACATGACCGGCCCTGAGGGCCGCCCCCTGCGCGCGGGCGCCAGCGTCAACGACATCATGGGCGGCATGTTCGGTGCCATCGGTGCGCTGGCTGCACTGCGCCGGCGCGATGCCACCGGGCGCGGCGGCCAAGTGCAGAGCGGCCTGTATGAAAACAATGTGCTGTTGATGGCGCAGCACATGATGCAGTACGCCGTCACCGGCAAGCCAGCCGCACCGATGCCCAACCGCATCAGCGCCTGGGCCCTCTACGATGTGTTCACGGTGCGCGATGGTCAGCAGATCTTCCTGGCTGCAGTCAGCGATTCGCAATGGACTCAAATGTGCGACGAGTTCAGCTTCACCGACCTGATGACCGACGAGCGCCTGCGC
>CAMCTE010000036.1 GCA_945878385.1 Azohydromonas lata NBRC 102462
CCTGGTAGAACGCTGGCAGGTTCAAGTAGGGGCCGGGGTCACGCAGGTATTCGGCCAAGGCGTGCTGCATGGGTGTGTTCACCGTGAACACATTGAACTGGTGCACCTTGCGAAATTCAGCGGTGAGGGCGGCGGGCGCCAGTACGGTACCCACCTTCCAGCCCGTGACATGGAAGGTTTTGCCAAAGCTCGACACCACGAAGGTGCGTTCGGCCAGTGCGGGGAATCGGCTCGCGCTCTGGTGCGCCAGCCCGTCGTAGACCATGTGTTCGTAGACCTCATCGCTGATCAACAACACATCGGTGGGTGCCAACAGGTCCTGCAGGCGGTGCATCTGGGCGTCGCTCCAGGTGCTGCCGCTGGGGTTGTGGGGGCTGTTGATGATCACGGCCCGCGTGCGCGGGGTGAGGGCCGCGGCGATGCGGTCGAAGTCGGGCTCGAAGGTACCCGGGGTCAGGGGCACACGCACCACACGACCGCCAGCCAATTCGAGGTTGGGGATGTAGCTGTCGTAGCAGGGCTCCAGCACGATGACTTCATCGCCCGGGTGCACCACGGCCAGCACCGCGGTGAGAATGGCCTGGGTGGCGCCTGCGGTGATGGTGATCTCGGTGTGGGGGTCATAGCGACGGCCGTACAGGGCCTGCACCTTGTCGGCCACAGACTCGCGCAAGGGGGCCACACCGGTCATGGGCGGGTACTGGTTGAGCCCGGCGTGCATCGCGCGGGTGACGCCATCGAGCAGCCGGCTGTCGCAGCCGAAATCGGGAAAGCCTTGCCCCAGGTTCACCGCGCGGTGTTCCTGGGCCAGGGCCGACATCACGGTGAAGATGGTGGTGCCCACATCGGGCAACCGCGACTTCAGTGCAGGCAAGGGGTGGTGAGGCGGGTGGGGCAGGGGTGCGTTCATTTCAGGTTGCATCGCCGAGTGGACTGCTGGTGGCCTGCGTCATGGCCGCGTCGATCACCTCCGGCGTGAGCTCGGGGGCCAGGAGGCTGACCAGCGCGTGCACATAGTGCCGCAGGAACACCCCGCGCCGGAAGGCCACGCGGGTGGTGTTGGTCCCGAACAGGTGCCCCGCTGGGCGACTCACAAGCCCTTCCAGCGCACCGGGCTCGCGTACGGCCATTTCGGCCACGACGCCCACGCCCAAACCGCAGCGCACATAGGTTTTGATCACATCGGAATCGATGGCTTCCAGCGCCACCCGAGGGGTGATGCCCGCAGCGGCGAACGCTTCGTCCACACGGCGGCGACCGGCGAACGCCGCTTGGTAGCTCACCAGCGGATGCGAGGCCAATACGGGCAGCGTGAGCTCAGACGAGTCCACCGCCAACGGGTGGCCTTGCGGCACCACGATCACATGCTGCCATTCGTAGCACGGCAGCGTCACCAATTCTTCAAAATTGTTCAGCGATTCGGTGGCCAGTCCCACATCGGCACTGTGGTCCAGCAACATTTGCGCCACCTGCTCCGGCGTGCCCTGGTGCAGGCTCACATCCACCTTCGGATACAGGCGCCGGAGCTCGCCTACGGGGCCCGGAAGGACATACCGGGCCTGGGTGTGGGTAGTGGCAATGGACAACCGACCGCTGTCTTGCTGCGAATATTCCTCGCCGATGCGCTTGAGGTTGGCCACCTCACGCAGAATGATGTCGATGCTGCGCAGCACATGGTGGCCGGGGTCGGTGACCTGCCGCAAACGCTTGCCGTGGCGCACGAAGATGTCCACGCCCAGTTCTTCTTCCAATTCCAGTATGGCTTTGCTCACGCCGGGCTGCGAGGTGTAGAGCGCACGGGCCGTTTCGGTCAGGTTCAAGCCGCGGCGAACGGCCTCCTGGACAAAACGGAACTGGTGCAGGTTCACGCCGCTTCCCCAGCGGTGGTGCCGCTGACAGCGACGCCTGTTGCCGAAGATGCAGCCACTGATTCAGCCACTGATGCGGCCATAGCCTGGATGACTGCCTCGCGCTCACCGATGGCCTGCTGCAGCTCAAACTGGACTGCAGGGTGCCGCTGGGAGAGTGTTTCCATGAGAACAGGCAAGTCCTTTCGCACATGGCCACCTGCACCCAAAAACAGGGGCACCACCTGCACCCGAGTGGCACCTTGAGCAACAGCCACTTCTGCGGCTTCCACCAGCCCCGGGCTCATGAATTCCAGAAAGGCCAACCGCACCTGCGCTTGCGGGCAAGACTGCTGCACGGCCCGGGCCACCGCTTCAAAAGGCAAGGCCCAGCGCGGATCACGGGCGCCGTGTGCAAAGAGGATGATCGCTGGGTGGGTACTCATGTTGACCATTCTCGTTGATGCGGTGGGGCCAGAGTTCTGCGGGCTTTTCCGGGCCAGCGCGAAGGCTCAGCGGTAACGAACCAGCCAGCCGAAGGCGCACAAGGACAGCATCAGGTAAAGCAACCCCGGCGCCGCAGCGGCCACCCAGGGGGACCAACCCTGCAGCAGGCCCAAATGGCTGGACAGGCTGTTGAAGACCATGAAGCTGATGCCGATCATGATGCCGCCGAACACCTTCCAGCTGATGCCACCACCGCGGGCATGCAGATAGGCAAAGGGCAGGGCCAGGCCCAGCATCACGAAGCAGGCCATGGGGTACAGGGCCTTCTTCCAAAAGGCGATGGCATGTTGCGCGAAAGCTTGCTCCTGGCGGGAAAGGTGGCTGCTGTAGCGCCATAGTTCCAGCGTGGTCATCGTACCCACGGGCAGCACGGCAGCCGACACGACGCTCGCCTTGAGGTTGCTTGCCCACTGCAGGCGTTCGGCCTGCTCCATCCGGGCGGCGCCCTGACCACCGTCCCAACGGTCTACCCGCGCCTTGGTCAGTTCCCAGCGCCCGTCTTCGTCGGCCACTGCCTGGGCCGCTTCAATGCGCCGCTGCAGGCGCCCATCGGCGCCAAATTCATAGATGCGCACGCCTTGCAATTCACCGCGAGCACCCAGGCGCGCCACATGCACCGACACATTCAGGCTGGTGCCGCCCGGCTGGTCCACCCGGTCGCGCAACCAGGCGCCGGCCGCGCCGACATTCAGGCCGCCTGATGCCGCTGCTTTGATCGAAATGTTCTTCTGCTCGGCCGCCGGCGCCAGCCAGTCTCCCACGGCGAAGGTCATACCGGCAAACAGAAAGCCCAAGGTGGTGAGCAACACGACCGCCCTTCCGGGGCCAAGGCCTGCGGTGCGCAGGATGGTGAATTCGCTGGATTGAGCCAGGCGCGACAGGGCGTAGATGCTGCCGATCAACACCGTGATCGGGAACAGCTCATAGAAACGACCAGGCAGCTCGAGCACGGTCGACAGGAGCGCCGTGGTGACGGTGTAGCCTGTGCGGCCGATGCGTCCGAGTTGATCTACGAAGTCGAAGAAGAACATCAGCGCCAAGAAGGCCAGGGTGGTGAAGGCCACGGCCGAGAGCACCTCGCTGTAGACCAGGCGGCGGACGGTTCTCATGACTGCGAAGAGACCTGGGGTTGCCGCCCGCTTGAGGCGCGGCTGTAGAACAACATGCCGGCCACCCGCCACCCCAGGGACTGGGAGCGCCACCACAGCAGCAACCAGGACACCACCGCGACGCCGCCATGCAAGGCCAGCAAGCTGCCCCACAGGCTCACGCGCTGAGACTGAACCCAGGACTGGCTCAGATTGATGAGGTTGAAATACACCACGAAGCTCAGCAGCGCAAAAAGAACACCCCATTGGCTGGGCTTGCGCGGGTTGCTCACCGACAACACCACGCCCAATACCAACAGGTTCAGCGAGGCCAGTGCCAGGCCGATGCGCCAACTGAGTTCGCCATGGGCCTGTGGCGTGCCCAACTGCAGCAGGTCCCAGGTAGGCATGGTCTTGGGTGTGAGGTCTGCGCGGGCGGTATTCGGTGCGTCGCCGATGCGCACCAGTGCCCTCGCAAACGAGGCCTGCATGCTTTCTGCACTGCCCACCTCGCGGTCCACACGATGGCCCTGGGTGAGCGCCAGATAGCGCCCGTCGGGCTGGGATTCCAGCCGGCCGCTGCTGGCCGTGGTGAGGGTTTCGCGCTCGGCAGTCTGGGAGTGGATGAAGACGCTGCGCGCCGTGGCGGGGGCGTCCTGCGCCGTGTCCCGTTCGCGCTCAATGAAGAAGACGCTGCGCCCATCGCGCGAGACTTGAAACACGCCTGGGGTCACGCGCGAAAGATCTGACCGCTCGGTGTACCGCAGCACCAGTTCGGCGGCCTGCCGGTTCATCCAGGGTGTGACGAACAGCACCAGTGCGGCCACGGCCAGGCACACCAGCCACGCCATTCGGCCCACTGGTCGCATGAAGCGCTGCAGGCTCAGGCCTGCGCTGTTCCAGATGACCATCTCGCTGTCCCGCCAAATGCGGCCCAGGGTGTGCACCACGGCGATGAACATGGACAGCGCCAGCAAGGGCGCCAGCTGGCTGATGCCGGAAAACCCCAGCAGCAACAGCACATCCTGCGCGGACACCTTGCCCTGGGCCGCCGCCCCAACCGTGCGCACCAGGCCCAAGGTCAGGACGATGGTCATCAGCACGACCAGGGTGGCCCCGAAGGACCGGGCCAACTCCCGGCGGACGGATGTATCGAATAACATGGAGGGCTGTTCAGGAGCTTGCGGAATTATGGACTTCAAATCTGTCACGTTGGGCCAAGCAGGCCTGGCGAACTTGAGCGCCGACGCATTGTTGGTGGTGGTGGCCGGCACCACGATGCCCCAGGATGTGGACGCTGCGGTGGCCGGTGTACTGAAAGATGCTGTCAAAAACGGCGACCTGGAGCTCAAGGTAGGTCGGGCCCTTTATGTGCATCGGCCCGCGGAGTTGAAGGCTCAGCGGCTGGTGCTGGCCGTGGCCGCCGATGATTCGGCCAAATCGTTCAAGTCTGCCGCGACTGCGGGAATTGCGGCCGTCAAAGGGCTGGGCGTGGCGCATCTGGCGGTGGCTCAGGTGGGCACTGCGCGGCTCACGGAAGCCCACGCCGAGGCCTTGGCCATGGCGGTGGCCGAAAGTGTGTACGTGTACCGCCACACCAAGCCCAGTGCGCCGGCAGCACCCCGACTGGCCAAACCGACACTGGCCTGCGGCAAGGCCGATGCCACGGCGGTGACCGTGGGCCTGCGCCGTGGCGCTGCGCTGGCCAGCGGCGTGGAAGTGGCGCGCGAGTGTGCCAACCGGCCCGGCAACCATGCCACGCCCACTTTCCTGGCCGAGCAGGCCAAGACCCTGGCCAAACAACATGGCTTCAAGGTTCAAGTGCTGGACCATGCTGCCGTCAAGAAACTGGGCATGGGCTCCTTCATGGCCGTGGCCCAGGGCTCTGAAGAGCCTTTGAAATTCATCGTGCTGCAGTACCAGGGGGCGGCCAAGACCGAAGCGCCGGTGGTGCTGGTGGGCAAGGGCATCACCTTCGACACCGGGGGCATCTCCATCAAGCCCGCGCCAGAGATGGACGAGATGAAGTTCGACATGTCGGGCGCAGCCAGCGTGCTGGGCACCTTCAAGGCTTTGGGCGAACTCAAGCCGCGGGTAAATGTGGTGGGCCTGATCCCGGCATGCGAGAACATGCCCAGCGGCACGGCCATCAAGCCTGGAGATGTGGTGAAGTCCATGTCCGGCCAAACTATTGAAATCCTGAACACCGATGCTGAAGGCCGCTTGATTCTGTGCGACGCGCTGACCTATGCCGAGCGCTTCAAGCCGGCGGCCGTGATCGACATTGCCACCCTCACCGGTGCCTGCGTGATTGCGTTGGGCCACCACCACAGCGGCCTGTTCACGCCCGACGATGAGTTGGCCGAAGAGTTGCTGCAGGCCGCCAAGCGCGGCCTGGACCCCGCTTGGCGCATGCCCTTGGACGAGGAATACGGCGAGGGCCTGAAGAGCAACTTTGCGGACATGGGCAATGTGGCCGGCCGCGCGGGCGGCTCCATCACTGCAGCCATGTTCCTGAAGAAATTCACCGCGCGTTACCGCTGGGCCCACCTGGATATCGCCGGCACCGCTTGGAAGAGCGGAGCCCAGAAGGGTGCCACAGGCCGCCCCGTGGCCCTGTTGACGCACTACCTGTTGTCCCAGGCGCGATGAGCGAGCAGGGCGCACCGGTGGCCTTCCATACCGGCGTGGCCGACCCGGTGGGCCATGCCCTGCGCCTGACTCGAAAGGCCTTGTCTTTGGGCTCCCGGGTGCTGTTGATCGGGGAAGAATCGGTTTTGCGCGAACTTGACGAACAGCTGTGGACGGCTGACCCAGGCAGCTTCATGGCCCATGCGCACTGGAGCCCGCAGTCTCGTGACCATTCGGCTGTGCGTCATGCGCCGGTGTGGCTGATGTCGGCACAGGGCGCTGCAGGGCACGGCGCGCCCATGGAAGTGCCAACCGAGCCTCAGGTGCTCATCAACCTTGGCCTGCCGGTGCCGGCGAATGCCGATCGGTTCGACAAGGTCATCGAGGTCGTCTCCACCGATGCCGATTCCCGCGCCCAGGGGCAGCAGCGCTGGCGCCGTTGGCGCGATAACGGCGTCACCCCGCTTCACCACGCGTTCTCATGATGCAAGCACCCGACACCCACGAATTGCCCACGCTGACCGAAGTGTTGGTTCCCGGCCAGCTCGCGGGCGGCCTGCTGGGTGGAGACCTCCTGGGCCCGGTAGCGCTGGATGTGCCGGCGCTCGAGGCACGGCTGCTGGAGAAGCTCGTTGAGCGCCTTCAGGCCAGCCTGGAGCAGCGCGTACATGCCAGCGTGGTGCCTGCGGTGTCGTTGCTGGCCGACCGCATTGCCTACAAGGCCGCACAGGAAGTGTCGGCCGACCTGGCCGACCGGATGCGCGACGACCTGAAGGTGGCGGTGCAACAGGCTGTCGAACAGGCGCTTAAAGGTTGCTCAATGGGCCGCTGAACACGCCGCTGGACAAGCCGCTGAACTGGTCACCGAGCAATTCGCTCGCCGGGCACCGGAGCGCACCTGTCGCACGGCCAGTGGGGCTGGCGGGATTGAGCCCGCGCTATACTAGAAGGCTTCCCGGAGAGATGGATGAGCGGTTTAAGTCGCACGCCTGGAAAGCGTGTGTGGGTTAATAGCCCACCGCGGGTTCGAATCCCGCTCTCTCCGCCAAATTTCGCATGCTGAACACGCCCAAGCATCCCTTGGGCGTTGTTCCTTCCAAGGTACTGCCCGTACTGTTGCTGTCTCAGTTCTGCGGCACTTCCTTGTGGTTCGCCACCAATGCGGTCATGCCCGACCTGCAGGCGGTCAACGGTTGGGCGGAAACGACAGCAGCAACGCTGACTTCTTTGTTGCAGGCCGGGTTCATCGCCGGCACGTTGCTGTTTGCCATCCTGGCCATTGCCGACCGGTTCAGGCCGCGCGTGGTCTTCCTCGTATGCAGTGCAGGCGGCGCACTTGCCACCCTGGCTTGTGGTTGGTGGGCTCACGACCTGACTGCATTGCAGGCTGCGCGGGTGGCAGCGGGATTCTTCTTGGCGGGCATCTACCCGGTTGGCATGAAGATGGCCTCGCAGTGGTATCGAAACGGGTTGGGCCATGCGTTGGGTTGGCTGCTGGCAGCGCTCATCCTGGGTTCAGCCGCCCCGCATGGTTTGCGCGGGCTGGCAGCAATGGGAACCGAGGTGCCTTGGCACTGGGTGTTCCCGGCGATTGCGGCCCTGGTGATGTTGGGCGGATGCATCCAGTTTGTGCTGTTGCCCGATGCGCCCAAGCCTGCTGAACCCGCGCAAGCAGCGCGCGGGTTCGATTGGCGGGCGCTGGGCACCCTATGGACCGACCGCCGAGTGCGCGCCTCCGTGTTCGGATACTTCGGCCATATGTGGGAGCTGTATGCGATGTGGGTGGCCGTGCCGCTGCTGCTGGCATCGCGGCTCGATGGTGCGGCCGTGTCATTTGTGGCCTTTGCGGTCTTGGGTTCAGGCGCCGTGTCCTGCGCCTGGGGCGGGCAACTCTCGCAGCGGTTCGGCAGCGCTCGGGTAGCGGCGGCACTGTTGGCGACCAGCGGGCTGTGTTGTGTGCTGGCGCCCTGGATGGTGCGCGCGCCTGATCTGGTCTTTTACTTGTGGCTGGCCGTATGGGGCTTGAGCGTGTCCTCAGATTCACCGCAGTTCTCGGCCCTGACTGCACGCAATGCACCGCCCCACGCGGTCGGCAGCGTGCTGACGCTGGCCAACAGCATCGGGTTTTCCATTTCCATTGTCAGCATCGAATGGATGGCATCCATGCTGGATGCATGGCCACTGAGCCAACTACTGCCGGTGCTGGCATTGGGCCCGGCGCTGGGCCTGTGGATGCTTCGAGGGTTGTGGTTCGAGCCGCCGCCATCGAATGATTGAGTTGACGCATCCCGGCCATATTCATTGGGAGGTAGAAAGGGTTTGCACTGAGCCGCACGCGCTGTGGGGTCGTTAGCATCTTTGACGGGCATTGCTGTACGCCCCAACGGTCGCGCAGCGCTTGGCCCCCAACCACAAGCCAATGGAGACGACATGCGAGACCTAGCGACAGAAACCGCACACACCCCCCAATCCATGCCTGCGCCGCGCTCGGCGAATCTGAACAGGCTTTGGCCGGCGGCCATGTTGGCCCTTGCAGGCTTGTTGGGTTCTGGCCTGGCCACCGCCCAGACCGTTACCGTGAAGGCCGAGGAATTCCAGAAAACCGAGATGCCTTGGGATATGGCCTTCCTGCAGGACGGCACGATGTTCTTCACCGAAAAGTGCAAGGGTCTGTCGGTGCGCCTGCCCTCAGGCAAAGTCAACGCTCTGTTGGGCGTAGGTGGCAGCACGGGCTACGCAAGTACCAAGGCCGACCTGTTCTGTGACGGACAAGCCGGTGTGCAAGGCGTGGCGGTAGACCCACAGTTCGCATCCAACCGCTTCGTCTACCTGTACTCCAGTTCCAAAGGCCCGAACCGCACCTACGGGGGTTACAACAACATCGTGATGCGCATGAAGGTGGACGCATCGCTGACCAATGTGTCGGAGATCGTCGAGATCATCAACGACATCGGCTACAAGCCTGCGAAGTCGAACCACCCCTTCGGTGGTCCGGGAGCGCACAACGGGGGCCGCATCCGTTTCAATCCGGGTGATGGTTTCTTGTATGTCACCACCGGTGACAACCACAACGGCGAAGGCCCGCAAAGCCCCACCCAAATCCGCGGCAAGGTCTTGCGCGTGGACCGTGACGGCAAGGCTGCTGCCGGGAACAACGCACCGGCGGGCTTCGACAAGCGCATCTTCGCCTACGGGTTCCGCAACCCCCAAGGCATCGCGTTCCGCCCTGGTACCAACGAGCCCTTCATTTCAGAGAACGGCCCCTGGCACACCGATGAGGTGACGAAACTCGTCAACGGCGGCAACGGCGGATGGGACCCGCGCGACAACCGCAATGGCCGGCCGGCGTGCCCCGACAACTACTGCGGCTATTCGCCCAACCAGATGGGCGCACTGCCGCCGGCAGAGCGGGGCGCCTTCATGCCCATGACCGACCTCAAGGCCTACCCCAACGCGATGAAGCCGGCGTGGACCAACAATGGCTTGTCACAAGGCATGTGCGGCAGCGTGTTCCTGGTGGGCAAACAGTGGAAGCAGTGGGAAGGCCGCTTGGCGGTGGGCTATGCGGGTATTGGCATCCACGGCACCCCCACGGGCAACCGCATTGACATCTTGGACATCAGCAAGGATGGACTGAGTTCCAAGCGCGAGGAACTCTCCTGGCCAACCTTCGCAGGGCGTCTGCGCCATGTGTCCCTGGGGCCTGACAACGCGCTTTATGTGGCCGATGAGTCCAGCGGCATGATCTACCGCGTCACGCCGAACTGATCGTCAACTGCACAGGAGGCGCTGCTGTGTGCAGCGCCTCTTTTTTTCTGCACCGCCTCCCAGGTAATCGGTTCAGGTGACCGTGCACCGTTTTGAAATTGCAGACAACAGGAACCCATGTGATGGCTTCTTTTGATGGACGCAGGCTTCAGCGCCTGCTGCTGACCCCTGCGGCAACCGCCACGTTGTTATTCGGGCTGGGTTCCAGCCCCGCGGCGCTTGCCGACACTCAGGCCCTGCAAACCCTGATGCAGCGCAACAACTGCACCGCCTGTCACCTGATCGACAAACGAAAGTACGGACCGCATTTCCAGGAGGTGGCGGCCAAATACACCGGCAACCCAGGAGCCGTGGCCGCACTGGCCACGAAGATCCGGGCCGGCGGCAGTGGCGTGTGGGGCGAGGACATCATGCCGCCACAGCCGGCTGTGACCGAGGCCAACGCGCGGGCCATGGCGGAATTGATACTCGCGCTCAAGCCCTAGCGGGGCAGCAAAGCCTCTGCAAAATGAAAAGTGCGCCCTTGGGCGCACTTTTGCGTTGTTCGGTTGGTGGAGACGAGGAGGATCGAACTCCCGACCTTCGCATTGCGAACGCGACGCTCTCCCAGCTGAGCTACGTCCCCACATCGACCAAAAAGTGTAGCGCAGGCGCTATCGCAAGTCCTGCTCGCGCAACACCTGGCTCCACAGTTCCTTGCCCTTGGTGTCCCAGGAACGCAGCGTCATCACCCGTTGGCCACGCGTACCGCTGACATCCATCGTGCAGAAGTTCCGCTGGTTCACATAGGTGCCCTGCACATGAATGGCAGGGTGCTCGGGCTTGGCGTTTCGGCCTGCGCCAGCCGTGGTCGGCGAGCAAGTGAGCTCGTGCAACGGATAGGTGCCGGCGCGCGGCAGGCGCAGCAATTCGGTGTGGTGTCGGTCGCCTGAAGTGAACATCACGCCGCGGATGGCGTTGTCCTGAAGCCACTTCAAAAACCCATCCCGCTCGGCGCGGAAGTTGTGCCAGCCTTCGAAGCGCTGTGGGTCGTTGAGCACCTGGCTGCCGCTGACGATCACTTTGAAGGTGGCGGTCGAGGCCAGCAATGCGTTTTTCAGCCAACGCAGTTGAGCGCTGCCCAACATGGTCTTGTCGGCGGTGTCCTTGTCGCGGTCGGCGTCTCGGTGGTAGCGGTCATCCAGCAAGAAGAACTCGATATCGGACTCCATGAACGAGCCAAATACGCCCGGAACTTCGGGCAGGCCCCAACTGCGGTTGGCCCATTGGCGCTTGAAGATCTCGAGCGCCGCGCCTTTGAGTGAAAAGCTGCTGTTGGCGTCATTGGGGCCGTAGTCATGGTCGTCCCAAGTGGCCGCATGGCGGCCGGTGCGCAGCAACGGCTGCAGTTCAGGCAGGGCGCGGTCGTGGCGCCAGCGGTGGGCCATGCCTTCGGCGCTGGTGTAGTCGTTTTCTCGGTAGTAGGCGTTGTCGCCCATCCACACGGTGAGGTCAGGCTTGGCCTGCGCCATGGCACCAAAGATTTCGTAGTCGCCGCCGTAGGGCGTGCCATCCCGGTCGCGTGCGGATTCGTTGATGTACGTGCAGGAATTCAGCACCACACGCACCTCGGGCGCGCTCACACCTTGCCGGTACTGCCAACGTGGGTGCGTGCGGAAGGTGAGGGCGGGTTCTTGCTGTCGGCCGTCCACCGAGACGCGATAGCCGTAGGCTTGCCCTGCTTCAAGGCCAGTCAGACGCGCGATGGCGGTGCCGGGGGTCAGCTGTGTCTCGGTCTGCAGCTTGAGCCGGCGGGAGGCACCGGCCGCGGGGCCTTGAGAGGCCAGCGCCCCTGCGGCCAACGGCCAGTACTCCAGCTCAACCGCGCCGGGTTGCTCGGTCTGCAGCCACACCGAGGCGTTGTGCATGTCCACATCGCCCACCATCGGACCGGCGCGCAGAACATTCGTGCCTGGGACACTTGCAGGACCAGCCGCGCTTGCACCACTGCCGGCCTTTGCCGAAGCGGGGCGTTGTGCCCAGGTTGAATTCGCGGTGGCAAAGCCTGCCACCAGCATCAGGGCCGTTAGGATTCTGTTCATGATTTCAATGTCTCCCGAGTCGATCAGCCGTGCTTACAACAACCGGCTGTTGGTGCCCCATTTTCAGGACATCCTGCGATTATGGGATGAGCGCTCGGCACAGGCCCGTGATGGCCTGGCCAGCACCGGCCGCGCGCACTGGAACTTGCCCTACGGACCACGCCCACTGAACACCCTGGACCTGATTCAAGCGGAACCGGACGCGCAAGAGGTAGCCGACAGGCGGAAGACTGCACAGCCGCGCACCAGGCCCGCCGCGCCCATCCTGTTTTTCATTCATGGCGGCTACTGGCGAATGCTGGACAAATCGGCACAGACCTTCATTGTACCCACCTGGAGTGCGCGCGGGGCGATGGTGGTGATCCCCAACTACAGCTTGGCGCCGGCCGTTACCCTGGCAGACATCAGTCTGGAGGTCGTGCAGGCGTTGGCGTGGGTCTGGCGAAACGCCAAGCGCTTTGGCGGCGACCCTCAGCGCATCGTGGTGGCCGGGCATTCGGCCGGCGGGCACCTGACGGGTATGGCGCTTTCTTGTCTGTGGCCCCAGTTGGCGCCCGACTTGCCGCCCCGCATGGTCACCCGTGGGATGGCGATTTCAGGGCTCTTCGACCTGGACCCCTTGCAGCATTGCGAGTGGTTGCAGCCCGACATCAAGCTCAACGGCGACCGCATTGCCGCCTGGAGCCCGGCGCGCTGGAAGGCGCCTGCAGGTTGCGAGGCCGTGGCGGTGGCCGGAGAATTGGAAAGCAGCGAATTCCACCGGCAGGCCGCCTTGTGGCGCCAGGCCTGGGGACCCAAAGCGGTCAGGGCGGTGGAGTCCGCCCCGGGACGCAATCACTTCGACATTCTGTTCGACCTGTTGGACCCGCAGACCGTGATGTACCAGCACTTGGAGCGTTTGCTGGGCTTGCCGAAAGACGGGCACTGAGGCAAGGGACTGGTTCGAGCACGGAGCTGGGCAGGCGACACGAAGGTGCCGCTTGCCCACGAACCTTGCGGATAGATCAGGCCGCCTGCGCCACAGGCGCGTGCCGAATCAGGTGGTCAAACGCGCTGAGTGCGGCCTTTGCGCCTTCACCGGCTGCAATGATGATCTGCTTATAGGGCGTGGTGGTGGCGTCGCCCGCGGCCACGATGCCCGGCACATTGGTGTGGCCCTTGGCATCCACGATGATTTCGCCGTAGCGGTTGAGCTCGACCGTGCCCTTGAGGAACTCGGTGTTGGGCACCAGGCCGATCTGCACGAATACGCCGCTCACATCGAGCACGCGCTCCTGTTGTGACACGCGATCGCGTACGCGCAGGCCGTTCATCTTCTGGCCGTCGCCCAACACTTCCAGGGTTTGCGCCTGGGTGTGCACCGTGACATTGGGCAGGCTGCGCAGCTTGTCCACCAGCACCTGGTCGGCCTTGAGATGTTCGGCGAATTCCAAAAGCGTCACGCTGCGCACCACGCCGGCCAGGTCGATGGCCGCTTCCACGCCGGAGTTGCCGCCGCCGATCACGGCCACATCCTGACCCTTGAACAGCGGGCCATCGCAATGCGGGCAGTAGGCCACGCCCTTGTTCTTGTATTCCACTTCGCCAGGCACCCCCAGGGGACGCCAGCGGGCACCGGTGGCCAGCACCACGCTGCGGGCTTGCAGAGTGGCGCCGCTTTCCAATTGAACCTCGGTCAAGCCGCCGAGTTCGTCTGCAGGCGTGAGTTGCTTGACCCGCTGCAGGGTGATCACATCCACGCTGTATTCCTTGACATGGGCCTCAAGGGCAGCAGCAAACTTCGGGCCTTCAGTGTGTTGGACCGAGACGAAGTTGTCGATGCCCAAGGTGTCCATGGTTTGACCGCCGAAGCGCTCGGCCACGATCCCGGTGCGGATGCCCTTGCGCGCGGCATACACGGCCGCCGCAGCACCAGCGGGGCCGCCGCCGACGACCAGCACATCAAACGGTGCTTTGTCAGAAAGGGCCAGCGCTGCACGGCGGGCCGCTGCCGTGTCCACCTTGGCCAAGATCTCGGCCAGTTCGATGCGTCCACTGCTGAAGTCTTGCCCATTGAGTTCAGTCTTGGGCACGGCCAAGATATTGCGCCGTTGCACTTCTTCCTGGAACAGCCCGCCATCGACGGCCACATGGCGCACGCGCGGGTTGAAGACCGCCATCAGGTGCAGCGCTTGCACCACATCCGGGCAGTTGTGGCAGGTCAGGCTCATCCAGGTTTCGAAGGAGAAATCACCTTCGAGGGACTTGATCTGTTCGAGCAGCTGCGGCTCCACCTTCGGGGGATGGCCACCCGCCCACAGCAGAGCCAGCAGGAGCGAGGTGAATTCGTGCCCCATGGGCACGGCTGCGAAGTGCACGCCCCTGTTGTGACCGACGCGGGTGAGCTGGAAAGAAGGACGACGCGGGAAATCGCCATCGAAACGCGCGGAGATCCTGGCCGGCGCGATGGCCTCGATCTCCGTCAGGAGCTCGCGGATTTCTTGCGCACCGGCCGAACCGTCGAGGCTCGCAATCAGCTCAATGGGCTGCGTGATGCGTTCGAAATAGCCCGCAAGGTGCGCTTGGGTGGCGGTGTCCAACATGGCGTTTGTCCTTCCTGGTTTTGTTTTTTAGGGCGGCGGGCCCGCCCGGGGCCCGCTCGGTCGCTTAGATCTTGCCGACGAGGTCGATGGACGGGGCCAGCGTGCGGGCGCCTTCCTTCCATTTGGCCGGGCACACCTGGCCGGGGTTGGCGGCGGTGTACTGAGCGGCCTTGAGCTTGCGCAGGGTCTCCGACACATCGCGGGCGATTTCGTTGCTGTGGATCTCAGCGGTCTTGATCGTGCCCTTGGGGTCGATGATGAAGGTGCCGCGCAGGGCCAGGCCTTCTTCGGCGATGTGCACGCCGAACTGGTTGGTCAGCGTGTGGGTGGGGTCGCCCACCAGGGGGAAGCGGGCCTTGCCCACGGCCTCAGAGGTCTCGTGCCACACCTTGTGCGAGAAGTGCGTGTCGGTCGTGACGATGTAGACCTCGGTGCCGGCGGCCTGGAATTCGACGTAGTTGTTGGCGGCGTCTTCGATTTCAGTGGGGCAGTTGAAGGTGAATGCCGCCGGCATGAAGATCAGGACGGACCACTTGCCCTTGAGGGACTCTTCGGTCACGGTGATGAACTCACCCTTGTCATTGCGGTTCACATAGGCCTGGGTCTTGAAGGGCTGGACGGTGGTGTTGATGATGCTCATGAAAGTTCCCTAGAAGGAGAGTTGAAGAAGACAACGGGTTGCATTGTTTGATGCAGCACAGCATTGATCAAGGCAAATGCCTCAATCTCAACGATTAATATTTTTGATAAGCAAGCCGCGCCCGGCGCTCTGAGCGATAGACCCCACCTACCGTCAGGATTGAGTCAATCGATTGGTGGCTTGCTGCAAGTTGCGGTAGCGTTGCTTTCGCTGTTGGGGCTTCATGTCCTGGACAAGCATCATCATTCACGATCACAGGAGATCTCGATGGGACTCAAGGGAACCAAGACCGAGCAAAACCTGAAGGACGCCTTCGCGGGCGAATCTCAGGCCAACCGCCGTTACCTGTACTTCGCAAACAAGGCCGATGTGGAAGGCCAGAACGATGTGGCAGCACTGTTCCGCTCCACCGCCGAGGGTGAAACCGGCCACGCGCACGGCCACCTCGAATTCCTGGAGCAGGGCTCGGGCGACCCGGCTACCGGCCTGCCCATCGGCAGCAGCCGCCAGAACCTGATGGCCGCTGTGGCCGGCGAAACCCACGAGTACACCGACATGTACCCGGGCATGGCCAAGACCGCACGCGACGAAGGCTTTGACGAGATTGCCGATTGGTTCGAAACGCTGGCCAAGGCCGAGCGTTCACATGCCAATCGCTACCAGAAGGCCCTGGACGCGCTGGTCGATTGATCGCAGCGCTGCGCTGTTGAAGAAGGGGCCGTGCGCCCCTTCTTCGCTTCCCAACCGAACACACCCACCGCACCATGAGCAGAGAAGGCAGCCTCGAAGCGCCCACGCGGCACCCCATAGACTGGAAGAGCCCCGAGTTCTATGACGAAGAGAAGTGCTTCCATGAGATGGAGCGCATCTTCGACATCTGCCACGGCTGCCGCCGCTGTGTGAGCCTGTGCCAAAGCTTCCCGACACTGTTCGACCTGGTGGACGAATCGAGCACCATGGAAGTGGACGGCGTGAAGAAGGCCGACTACTGGAAGGTGGTGGACCAGTGCTACCTGTGCGACCTGTGCTAC
>CAMCTE010000037.1 GCA_945878385.1 Azohydromonas lata NBRC 102462
CGCGGCGCCGCCCCACACTCGAGTGCTCTGCCATCACCACGGCCGCCCCGATCGGCATGGAGCGCTCATGTCCAAACCTTCCAAGGCCCAGTCCCACCACGCAGCAGGGAGCCGCACGCCCGGTGCGGGTGTGCTGCGGCCTGAACTGCATGACCCCTACCGCCCGGTCGGGAAACTGCCTGAAGGCAGCACCTGCCCGGATTGCCATGCGCAGGTGCACAAGGGGCACTGGGTGCGCTCGTCCGCCAACGAGACCACCCACACGACGGGGCACAGCTCGGAGCCTCGTTCACCGCACGCCTCAGGGCATGAGCACCGTTGCCCGGCCTGCACGCGCATCGCCGTGCACGACCCTGCGGGGATGCTTCAACTCAAGGGTCGGTATGTTCGCGAACATGAAGCGGAGTTGCGCGCCTTGCTGTCCCACATCGCCGAGCGCGAGGGATCCCAGCATCCCCTGGAGCGCCTGATGGCGGTTCAGCGGCAGGACGACGGATCCCTGGAAGTCTCCACCACCGGCATTCACCTGGTGCGGATGCTGGGCCACGCGCTGCAGCGGGCCCACCGCGGTCACTTGGAAATCAACTACCTGGAAGATGAGTCGCGGGTGCGGTCGACCTGGGCGCGCGACGATTGAACCTGCTGCGGAGGGGTCAGGCCGCCGATTCCCAAGGCGCCTCGGCGCGTCCATGCACCGCGGTGTAGAAGCCCTCGAAGTCATGAGGCTCCAGCGGATGCGCGAAGTGGTGACCCTGCATCCTCGTACAGCCCAGAAACTGCAGGATATCCATCTGCTGGCGCGTTTCCACGCCTTCGGCCACCACGCGCAACTCCAAAGCCCGGGCCATGGCGATGACGGCCGCCACCACCGCGTTGCTGCGCGACTCCTCGCCAAGGTGCTGCACGAAACCGCGGTCGATCTTCAACTCACTGATGGGGTGGCGCGTGAGATAGGCCAGGGAGGAATAGCCTGTGCCGAAATCATCGATGGAAATCTGCACGCCGATATTGCGCAACCGGTGCAGCGTCTGCACGACCTGTTCCACCTGGTCCATGAGGGTGGTTTCAGTGATCTCCAGGTGCAACCGATGGGGGCTGATGCCGGCCTGCGCGGACACCTGTTGGATGTAGTCAACGAGATCGGGCCGGCTCAACATGCGCGCGGGCATGTTGACCGCCACCGAGCCCGTGAAGCCCAGGCGCTGCTGCCAGCGCGCCACCTGATGCGCCACTTGTGCCAGCGCCCATTCCGTCATGGGCACGATCAACCCGCTTTCCTCGGCCAGTGGAATGAAATCGGCGGGCATCACATCGCGGTCGTCCAGCCTCCAGCGCATCAGCGCCTCCGCCGCCACGATGCGCGAGGTGGTGACCTCCACAGCGGGCTGGTAGCGAAGAAAGAGTTCACCGCGCTCCAGGGCCTTGTGCAAGGCACTTTCCAGGTCCAGGCGCTCGCGCGCACGCCGCGACAAATGGGGTGTGTAGGCCAGGGATGCGTTGCGCCCCTGCGCCTTGACCGCATACATCGCCACATCCGCATTGCGCAGCAGGTCCTCCACCGACTCGCCTTCATCGGGGTATAGGCACACGCCTATGCTGGCGGTGACGAAACATTCCTGGCCATCGAGCAGGATGGGTTTGCGCAGCGCCTCGAGCATGCGCTGCGCCACGCGCTGCGCATCGGCGGTGGAACCAATCTCAGGCAAGAGGGCCACGAATTCGTCACCCCCCAGACGACCCACCGCTTCGTATTGGCGGTGTGAGCGCCCGAAGGTGTCCATCAGCGCGCCTTCGTGGAGTTGGTCCACATGGCGCACACAGTCGCGCAGGCGCTTGGCCACTTCCAACAACAGGTCGTCGCCCATACCATGGCCCAGGGTGTCGTTGATCAGCTTGAAGCGGTCGAGGTCGACCAGCAGCATGGCCATGTGGTGCCCTTGGGACCGCGCAGCTTCCAGCGCGCGTTCGGCTCGCCACAAAATCTGGCGCCTGTTGGGCAGTTGGGTCAGAGGGTCGAAATCCGCCAAATGGCGGATGCGGTCTTCCGCCTCGCGCCGGTCGGTGAAGTCCTGGATGACGCCCGTGTAGTGCACACCGCCCTGCCCATCCGTGCGCTCGGGTTCGGCATCCAGGTGGATGACGCGGCGGTGGCCGTCTGGCAGGGTCAGCCCGATGTCCGCACTGATCGGGGATTGGTGGCGTGAGGATTCGCGCAGCAGACGCACCAGCCCGCGACGGTCGGAGGGATGCACGCGCCGCAGCACGCGCTTGGCCGTGACGCGGTCGTGTTCTCCGAATCCGATCACCACCCGGCCCTCGGGTGACAAGAGGAACTGCGCGCCCATGAGCCCGCCAGCCGAACGCCAACTGCAGCTGCCCATGCGCGCCAAAGACTGCGCACGCGCCAATCGGGCCTTGCTGCGCTCCAGTTCGGCGCGTGTTTGGGCACCCCGCAGCATGTACTGCAGCCGCCCTACCAACAGCGAGAACTGCGTGGTCTTGACCAGAAAGTCGGTGGCACCCGCATGAAAAGCCCGCTCAATGGAGGGATCGTCGTCCAGGCCCGTGATCATCAGCACTGGCAGGTGCTCATACAGAGGGTTCGCACGCAGCATGCGACACACCTCGAACCCATCAAGGTCGGGCATCAGCGCATCCAACACCACCGCATCAAACGCCTGACGCTGCACCGATTGCAGGGCCGCATGGCCGCCGGTTGCGGTGGCCACAGCGAAACCGGCCTGCGCCAACGCCCGGCTCGACAACAGCAGGAAGACCGGATCGTCGTCCACCAACAGCACGCCGGGCTTGCGGTGCAAGCCACCCAGGCCAAGGTTGGCAGGTGCGTCAGTTGCGCCCATGCCCGTGGGCCCCCTCGTCCCCGTGGGCCGCCATGGTCCGCCGCACCTGCTCACGCAAGGCAAGTGCCCACTGCAGGAGCGCCGCGCCATCCTTGAACACTGCGCCGTCGGTGTGGGATGCGGCGCTGCGCTGCTGCAACAGGGCCTGCTGCTCCAGCGCTGTGCAGGCCTGCGCGAACTCCAAGGCGCCCATGCTCATGGCCGCGGACCGCACCGAGTGGGCCGCACGCCGCAGGGCGTCCAGATCGACAGCGGCCAAAGCCGCCTCCAGTGCCTGGGTCTGCACACGCAGCGAGTCTTCGAACAGCGCCACAAGCTGCGGCATCAGACCGGTGCTTTCATCCGGGTCCAAGGCGATCAGGCGCTCCAGGGCTGCGGCATCAAAGCCTGCGCCCAAGCGCTGAGCCCAAGCCACGGCGCGCGCGCCAGAGTTCTCTTCGGTCACTAGAATGCTTTCGGATGAGCGGTGCATCCATTCCCCCTGCAGCGCCGACCGATTCGGACCTCAGCGGCCTGAGCCTGTCCCACGATCTGCGCGCCCCCCTGCGGGTGATTGATGGTTTTGCCCGCATTCTGAAGGAAGATTACGGTCACACGCTCGACAAGCGCGGGAATGATCATCTGGACCGCATTCTGGCGGCCACCCAACGCATGGGCAGCATGATCGATGTGCTCATGGGCTTGGCGCAGATTGGCGCGCAGCCGCTGCAGCGGCGTCCGGTGGACCTCTCGGCCCTTGCGCAGCGCATTCTGGACGACCTGCAGCACAGTGAACCGCACCGATTGGTGGCCGTCGAGATTCAACCCGGGCTGGTGCGCTGGGGCGACCCCGACCTGTTGGGCCGGGTGATGGAAAACCTGCTGGGCAACGCGTGGAAGTACAGCAGCCGCAGCGCCGACGCGTGCATCAGCTTCAAGGGGGCGCCGCATCCCAGCGGGCGCACGGCATTCCAGATTCGCGACAACGGGGTGGGCTTCGACATGCGCCTGGTCGGGCAACTGTTCGCACCCTTCCAACGCCTGCACAGTGCCAGCGACTTCCCTGGCCATGGGGTGGGCCTGGTGACGGTCAAGCGCATCATCGAACGCCACGGGGGCGAAGTGGGTGCACAAGGCGAGCCGGGCCAAGGCTCGATGTTCTGGTTCACTGTGGCCGAACGGGCCATCGACAAGGCCACGGGCGGCTGAGTTCCACACACCGGCCTCGCTGCGTCAAGGTTGTGGCTGGTGTGTGCCGCTGTGCAATGCCGCCTCATGGGCCGCCAACAGCGCGCGGGCGCACAGATCGATGTCGCCGCCGTGCGCCTGGGCCAAGGCTTGCAAACGCTCCCAGGCGTGCGGGCGCTGCAGGGCCTCGCGCTGCATCAGCAGGCCCAGTGCCACAGCGGCATCCGTGCTGACCGGGGTGAGGCCCCGCGCAGGCGCAGTGGCGCCCGCGTCCACGGGGGCAGCGGCAGCGGCACTGCCCAGCACCCGTGTCACGCGGCCCACGAGGTCGGCCATGTCCACCGGTTTGCTCAAGCAGGCCAATGCCCCCAGCGCCTGCGCCTGCTGGCGCACATCCTCATCGGCAAAGGCCGAGACGAAGATGAAGGGGATGCGTTCATAGTCCTTCAGGTGCTGCGCCACATCAAAGCCACTGAGCCCCTGCATTCGGATGTCCAACAAGGCCAAGCCCGGGCGGTGCGCGCGCGCCATGAGGATGGCGTCGTCACCGTTGTCAGCCTCCAACACCTCAAAGCCCGCGTGGCGAAGACCGTGCGCCAGCGTCAACAACACCAGGCGGTCGTCATCGACCACCATCACCGGGCGGCGGTGGGCGTGGGCCGTCGGTTCGTTGGAAACGAGGGAATTCATGGAGTGTGCATGCCGTGCAGTTGAATTTTCAAGGCGTTTGATCAGCCGGGCACAACAGCGGCGGGCCAATGTGCAAACGAGCGCACACCCGGCCGGGTTCCGTGAGCACCTCCAACCGGGCGCCGCGGCTGGGCAGCAGTGCTTTGACCAGGCCCAGACCCTGCACGCTTGGCGGCAGGCTGGTCAGGCTCAGGTGCGCGGGCCATTGGCCGGGGTTGAGGATGTCCACCTCTCGCAGCTCACCGCGCCGACGCAACCGACAAGTCACCTGCACCTGCCCATGCTCCTGTGCGGGGTCGACAGACGGACGGGCATGCTTGACCGCATTGGTCATCAGTTCGTTGAGCACCAAGGCCAGCGCACCGGCCTGGTCGGGGTGGACATGAGCCGGCATCCCAGGATCGGCCTGCGGACTTGGCGGTTCGGGCAGATGCGCCCAGAGGGTCTGGCGCAGCGCGCTGGGGCTTGGGGGTACCGGTGAGGCATCGGCATTCTGCGGGCCCTGCCCTGGCCCTGGCCCTGGCCCTTCGGCGCGCTCATCCTCGGCTTCCACGAGAACCGGCACGCCGAACACCGACTGCACCCCCCCGGCCACGGCGCGCACGAGATCGGACAAACGCGGCGCGGCCACGCCCGCGGTCTGCAGCCCATACACCTGCGCCATGGCCTGCAACTGCCCAGCGGCTTCCTCCAGCCACTGGGCCGCCGGGGGGTGCAGCAGGGCCTGTTGGCGCAACAGGCCGGATACGCCCTGCAGGTTGTTCTTCAGGCGGTGATGGACTTCGCGCACCAGCAGGTCCCGGTGCTGGGGATGGGCGTTCCAGGGCGCGGCGGCTTCGGCTGCTGCGGTACCGACCGGCACCGCCATCAACAGCACCACCTCCGCTTGCACCTGGGCAGTGAGCTGCCACAACTGTGGGTGACCCTGTACCAATCGTGGCCAGGGGAGGTGGCGCTCGGCGTGGCCCGGTTCCGCGGCAACAGACGCTCGGGCCAGCTCCGCCCAGGGCAGCCACTCCTGCGGCACCGCCGCCGGACGAGCGCTTGCACCGGCCCACCAGTCGGGCCAAGCCTGCGCTGCGTCCGACATGCCGAACAGGGCGCGCGCGGGCCGGTTGGCCCAACGCAGCTCTCCGCGGTTGCGGCCCAGGCACCACAGGGCAGCAGGCCCGTCAAAGAGTGGCCTCAAGGCCGAATCGGGCAGCCCCTGCAGCGCATGCGAGCCGGCATCACCGGAACTCCATGCATCAACCATTGATGTAATCAAACAGCGACATGCGCTGAACCATCGCATAACTGCGCAGCGCTGCGTCGTAGCCGGTTTGCTGATTCTGGAAATCCGACACGGCGGCGGTCATGTCGAGGTCCTCGGCCGCGCTGCGTTCCTTTTGACCGTACAGACGGAGGTCCTGAATACGGGCCTCGGTTTGGTCGATGCTCCCGAGCATCGCGCCCACCCGCGAGCGCGCGCCCTGCACCATGGTGATGGCGCCGTCCATGTCGCGCAGGCCCACGGCGACGGACTGCGCACGCTGCGCATTGGTCTGTGAAGGCGCACGCAGGTTGGCGATGGCCGTATCCAACACATCGAACGCATTGAGCGAAGGCTCGGACGGCGTGATGGTGAAGGTGTCGCCCTGTGCGGGCGCGCCGCGGATGGTGAAGGCCATCCCGTCGACCACCATGGCCGAGCCCACCTGCAAAGGCAGGGTGGTGGTGGCCGCCACGGCACCGCCTGCAGCCAGGCGATCGACCACCGCATTGCTGCCGTTGATGGTGACGCGGTAGCTGGCGCCCGTGAGTGCCGAAGGGTCGGCCACTTGACCGCTGTCGATCCAGGCGGTGGTGCTGGCCGGTGTGCCCGGGGCGGTGGCGAACACGCCGTTGCCGGTGCGACCGGAGGCCCACGCCAGACGCCCGTCCACCGTCACCGGCAGCGGGTTCTCGCTGGCCACCATCTGGTCGCCGCTTTGGCCCGCGTAGCGCACCCCCTGCGCCCCATCCACGAACGGTGCGGTGCGGGCCCCCTGGCCGGCGAACAAGTAGCCGCCCGATCCGTCGTCGCGGTTGGCCACCACCAGCAACTGTGCACGCAAGTCGCGCATGCGATTGCCCAGCACCTCGCGTTCGGCACTGGAATAGGTGGGGTTGCCGGAGGCCACGATGAGCTCGCGCGCTTCCTGCAGCAAGCTGGTGGCATCGCCCAGGGCAGCTTCCGAGAGCACCATGGCGTTGCGGCTGGCTTCCAAGGCGCGCAGGTTGGTGTCGGCGCGCGCCACGGTAGCCAAGGCGCGTTCAGCCCGCGCCGCGGCGGTGGGGTCGTCGCTGGCGCGCACCACGCGCTTGCCGCTGGTGAGTTGTTCCTGCGTTCGCGCCAGGCTTTGTTGGCGGCGCTGCAGCTCGTCCAGCCCGTTGGAAAACAGGTTCTGCGAGGACACGCGGTTGATCTGGGCCATTTCGTGCCTACTTTTCTTTCAGTGCTGTCCAGGTGGCATGTTCATCGACCGGCCACATCCAGGAGCGTGTCGAACACCGACTGCGCCACTTGCAGCACCTTGGCCGCGGCTTGGTACTGCTGCTGCTGGTGCACCAGGTGGGCGGCCTCTTCGTCCAGGTTGACACCGGCCTGCGCGGCGCGGCGCTGTTCGGACGCAGCCAGCACCCCGGCCGAAATGCGGCTGGCTGTTTGGGAGCCCTGCACGCGCACGCCGATGTCGCCGATCATTCCGGCATAGGCTTCCGTGACCGAGTTGCCGCCCACGAAGCGCTCTTCGCGCAGATTGGACAGGGCCATGGCGTTGCCGTTGTTGGCACTGGGGTTGAGCGTCGGGCCCAACTCGAGCCGGTCGCCGGCAGCCGGGACGCCCCGCAGGTCCAGTGACAGTCGACCGTCCAGCACCAGGGCTTGGCCCGGCGTCCAGGTGCCGGTACGGGTGGTGGCGCCCTCCACCCAGCTGTAGTTGAAGGCACCGGCCGGTGTGGCGGCAGCCCCGGTGAATGTGAGAGTGCTGTTGGGGGGCGTACCCGCAATCGGCGCCAGGGTGGACAAGGACGCGAAAGTCATCGTGCCCTTGTTGTCGGGCCGGACCGAAGCCACCAGGGGTGCGGCGGCTGCGAGTTCCTCGGGCCGCGCCAAGCTCATCGACATGCCGGCGGCCGCGCGTGCCACCGGTTGCAGGATGAAACGGTCTGCGTTGGCAGGAAACGGCGCGGTCAAGTCGATGCGAACACCATCGATGACCTGCCCACTGCCCACACCATTCCATTGTTGGCCGTCGGTGAGCCGGGTGACGATGTACTGCCCGGGGGCATTGGGGTCCACACGCAGCTCGTAGTCGGCCGCCTGCAAGGCCTGTGCATCGACCACCGTCAGTTGCGGGGCCGTTGTGGCGGGGTTGTTGCCCGGCACCGGCAGCACGCGCGGTGCACCCACGCTGAAGATGTCCTTGCCCTGTCGGCCCAGCAAATCCAGGCCAAAGGACTGCTGTTCGTTGACGCGGTCGGCAATGGAGCGTGCCATGTGGCCGATGAGGTTGTTGGCACGCGCGAGGTCCTGCCCCTGAAAGTTCAGCAGGCCTGCGATGCTGCCGCCGGCCAACAGGGAGGGCGGCAACACGCGCAGGTTCTGCCCCTCGACCATGGCCAAGGCCGAGCGCGAAGTGTCGCCAGGGTCGGCCACCACCGCCAGCTTGCTGGCTTCTTCCCCCAACACCACGCGCTGACCACCTGCCACGAAAACGCCCAAAGAGCCATCGGGGGCCTGCACCGTGGTCACCTGCAGGTAGCTGCTGAGCTGTCGCACCAAACGGTCGCGTTCATCCAGCAGATCGTTGGGTGCATGGCCCGCGCCGATGGCCGCGGCAATTTCGCCGTTGGTCTGCGCCAGCCGCGTGGTCAACTCATTGACGGCGGCCACCGAATTCTGAAGGTCCTGCGTCACGCCGCGCTGCAGGGCGTCGAGCTGGGTGGCAGCCGACGCAAAGCCAGCAGCGAGTTCGCGCCCACGGGCCAGCACCACCTCGCGGCCGCTGAGGTCTTGCGGCCGGGCCGCCACATCGATCATGCCGTTGAGGAACTGCATGGACTTGAAGCCCAGGCCCGCCTCGCCAATCGGGAACACGCTTTCCAGCCGGGTGAGCTGCTCGGCGCGTGTGACGTCCATCGACGACTGGGAGGCGGCCGTGGCGGTCTCCTTGGTCAGGAACTGGTCGTGCGCGCGCGTGGTGGTGGCCACATTCACGCCCAGGCCAAAAAAGCCCGCGCCGCTGTATTTGCTGCGCGCGGTTTCCAAGGACACGGTCTGGCGGGAATAGCCCTCGACCGATGCATTGGCGATGTTGTGGCTGGTGGTCTGCAAGGACGCGTAGCTGGCCTTCATGGCCTGCACGCCTACCGAAACCAGGGCCGACACACTCATGGGGGGCTCCGGTTCAGGCGGTGTGGCGCTGCAGGCGCAGCGTGGTGTCGATCACCCGGCTGAGCTTGTTCGCATATTGGGGGTCGGTGGCGTAACCGGCCTGCTGCAGGCCCTGGGCAAAGCCCTCCGGTGTGCGGGCGTTGGCCAGCACCGATTGGTAGCGCGGGCTGCGCGTCATCAGCCGCGCATAGTCGGCGAAGGATTCCGCGGCGTCGGCGTAGGCCCGAAAGCGCGCCGTGACCTTGCGGGCCACGCCGTTGATGAACTCGGTGGTGGTGACCTCGGCCACAGGGCCCTTCCAATCCGGGCCGGCCTTGATGCCGAAGAGATTGTTGGAGGGCGCACCATCGGGCAGGCGGATGTCTCGGCGGCCCCAGCCGGTTTCGTGCGCGGCCTGCGCGATCATGAAGACCGCGGGGATGCCGGTTCGCTTTTCGGCTTCACGCGCCGCACCTTGCAACTGCTGCACGAAGGCTCGGGGGGCGGACTTCGGCACAGCCGTTGGCTCCTTGGGGGCAGGCCCTCCGGCAGCCACGGTGGAGGTGGCACCCGCTCGGCGCTCGGCGCGTGCCGCATCGGCCAAGGGCGTGGGCGTGGGCGTGGGCGAGCCGGGTTGGGCCGCCGCGCCCGGGGCACCCGCGGTGGCACCCAGCCCCATCTGGCGCTCCAACTGGCGCGCGATGGAATCGGCCAAGCCGCCCTTCAAACCGGTGAGCTTGGTGGACAGTTGCTGATCCAGCATCTCGGTGCCCAGCTTCGTGGCCTCGTTGTCCAGCAGCCCGGTGGTGGGCGTGGCCGCGCGCATGCTTTTGAGCAGTTCGTGCATGAACAGAGATTCGAACTGACGCGCGGCCTCACGCACCGCTGCCCTGGGGTCGCGCGAGGCCGTACCGCGCAGCGCATCCAGCGAGCGGGTATCGGAGGCCAGGCCCGAATCCAGAGGCTTGAAGCCCATGTCAGAGCACCTCCAACTCGGCGTTGAGCGCACCGGCCGACTTGATGGCCTGCAAGATGGCCAACAGGTCCATCGGCGTGGCGCCCAGCGCATTCAGGGCCCGCACGACATCGGTGAGCTGTGCGCCTGCGGGCAATTGCACGATGGCCCCGCCGGTCTGGGTGATGGAGATGTCGGTCTTCTCAGCCTGCACCGTCTGGCCTTGGCCGAAGGCATTGGGCTGGCTGATGACGGGCGTGCTGGAAATCGTGACGGCCAGGTTGCCATGTGCCACCGCACACGCGCCCAGAGTGACCGCTTCGTTCATCACGATGGAGCCCGTGCGCGGGTTGAGCACCACGCGTGCCGCAGGCCGGTCGGCCATGATGGGCAGGTTCTCAATGTCGGCCAGGAAATCCACGCGCGCATCGGCGTCCACCGGCAGGCGCACCCGCACCACTCGGCCGTCGATGGCCTGCGCGGTACCGTCGCCCTTGGCCGCATTGATCGCACGGGCCACGGTGCGCGAAGTGCCGAAGCCGGTGGCGGTGATGTCCAACTGGACGAAGGCGCCATCGAGCGCCGGCGTGGGTACGGCGCGTTCAATGCTGGCACCCAAGGGGATGCGGCCGGCGCTCAGGTGGTTGATCTGCACCTTGGAGCCACCCGCCGACGCACCGGCACCGCCCACGATGAGATTGCCCTGGGCCATGGCGTAGATTTGGCCATCCAGGCCCTTGAGCGGCGTGGCCACCAAGGTGCCCCCGCGCAAGCTCTTGGAATTGCCCACGGAAGACACCACCACATCCACCTGTTGGCCGGGCTGGGCAAAGGGCGGCAGCACGGCGGTGACCAGAACCGCGGCCACATTCTTGAGCTGCATGGAAGTGCCCGGCGGCACGGTGATGCCCAACTGCGCCAGCATTGAGTTCACGCTCTGCGCGGTGAAGGGGGTCTGGGTGGTTTGGTCGCCGGTACCGTCCAGGCCCACCACAAGGCCGTAGCCCACCAGCTGGTTGGGCCGCACACCCTGCACCGCCGCCACTTCCTTGATTCGGGCGGCGTGGGCCGTGGAAGCCGCCAGCAGCAAGCCCAACAGAGCCCAGGTGAGCAGCCAGGGCAGCACACCGGGCCACCAGGCCGTTCGGGAAGATGTGGGGCGGGATTTGGTCGACGCTGGGTTCATGGTGGCGTACCGGGCCTCAGATGGGCAGCACATTCAGGAAGAAGCGGCCCAGCAAGCCCATGACCTGGGCATCGGCCGCTTGGCCTCGACTGTGCTGTTGCAGACGAACATTGGCAATGGCGGTGCTGGGTACCGAGTTGCCGGGCTGGATGGTGCGCGGGTCCACCTGACCGGTGAAGCGCAGCACATCCACATTCGCATTCAGGCCAATCTGCTTTTCACCCTGGATCAACAGATGCCCATTGGGCAACACGCCCGTGACCAGCGCGGTGATCGTGCCCTGGAATTCATTGCTGGCTTCGGTGGATCCCTTGCCGTCGTGGGTGTTGGAACTGGTGCCTGCGGCATTGGCACGGGCCAGCGAACCCGCCGATGGCAGCAGGCCAGGCAGCGCGGTCACACCCGCCTTGAGTGCACCGCTGCGCTCTACGGAACTGGTGGACTTCTGGCTGGCGCTGATGCGCTCGACGATGGTGACGATGAGGGAATCCCCCGGCAGGCGTGCACGGTGGTCTTCGAACAAGGGCCGGTAGGCCACCGCGTTGAACACCGCACCGGCGGAGGCCGGCGGCATGCCCGAAGGCGTGGCTACGGGCGGCGGCGGCGGCGCGTTGAAGTCGACCTTGGGTTCGCGGTAGTTGGAAACCGTGGCGCAACCTTGCAACAGGGCCACCAGCAACAGGAGGAATGATCGGCTCATCTCGCGGGCCTCACATCTGCGTCAGCTTTTGCAACATCTGATCAGAAGTCTGGATGGCCTTGGAATTCAGTTCGTAAGCCCGCTGGGTCTGGATCATCGACACCAGTTCCTCCACCACATTCACATTGCTGGTTTCCACATGACCCTGCAGCAGCGAACCGTGGCCGGCGGCACCCGGTGCAGCCGCATTGGGCGTGCCCGACGATGCGGTCTCACCGAAGAGGTTCTGGCCCATGGGCTCCAGGCCGGCTGGGTTGGCGAAGGTGGTGGTCTGCAACTGGCCCACCTGCTGCGGTGCGGTTTGCCCGGGCAGGGCCACGGTGACGATGCCATCGGCTGCGATGGTGATGCTTTGCGCGTTGGCCGGGATGGTGATGCCGGGCTGCACCACGAAGCCACTGTTGGTCACCAGCTGGCCGTTGGCGTCGCGCTGGAAGGTGCCGTCGCGGGTGTAGGCCGTGGTGCCATCGGGCATCTGGATCTGGAAGAAGCCCTGGCCCTTGATGGCCACGTCCAGGTTGTTGGAAGTCTGCTGCAGGTTGCCCTGACTGAAGTTGCGCGAAGTGGCGACGGTGCGCACGCCCAGGCCCACCTGCAGCCCCGTGGGCAACTGCGTTTGGCCCGAGGTGGCCGCGCCGGTCTGCCGCAGGTTCTGATAGATCAGGTCCTCGAAGACGGCATGCGAACGCTTGTAGCCGTTCGTGCCGACATTGGCGAGGTTATTGGAGATGGTGTCCAGCTGGGTTTGCTGGGCTTCCATTCCGGTTTTGGAGATCCAGAGGGATCGGATCATGGCGCGCTCCTGGGGTCGTACGGCAATGTTGGCCGGAACTGAAGGGTGGGGATCGCCGGAATAGGACGGTTGCGCCCCGGTTTTTCTTCCCCGAGACTCGGGCGACAATCGGGTCTGGCACAGCCTTTGCAGCGGTTGGTCGCCGGCTGGCCCTGCGCCGCTGCCGGCCACCGCACGCCGACACCATGACCAAGATCCTGCTGATCAACGGCCCCAACCTGAACCTGCTGGGAACGCGCGAGCCCGAGGTATACGGCGCCACCACCTTGCCCGACATCGAGCGCGAGCTCAAAGCGCAAGCCAAGGCCGCCGGCGCCAAACTGCTGAGCTTCCAGTCCAACCACGAAGGGGCCTTGGTGGACCGCATCCACCAGGCCCGCACCGAAGGCGTGACCTGGATCATCATCAACCCCGGCGCCTACACCCACACCAGCATCGCGTTGCGCGATGCGCTGGCCGGTACGACCATTCCCTTCATTGAAGTGCACATCAGCAATGTGCACGCGCGCGAGCCCTTCCGGCAGCATTCCTACCTCAGCGACATCGCCCGGGGCACCATCGTGGGCTTGGGCGTATCGGGCTACAACCTGGCCCTGCTGCACATCCTGGCCACGCTGGCCGGGGCCCACTGACGCCCATTGACTCCCACTGACGCCCAGTCACCCACAGCTGCCCCCGCCACACCGTCCCCTACAGCCGCGCCTGCCGCGGCCGCATCACATGGCCACCAATCCCCTCGAGAACAAGAACCAAGCCTGGTCCGCGCTGTTCAGCGAACCGATGAGCGACCTCGTCAAGCGCTACACCGCCAGCGTCTTCTTCGACAAGCGGCTGTGGCAGGCCGATATCGACGGCAGCCTGGCCCATTCCGAGATGTTGTGCGCCCAGGGCATCATCGGTGCGAATGACCTGGCCGACATCCAGCGCGGCATGGCGCAGATCCGCCAGGAAATCGAATCGGGCACCTTCGACTGGAAGCTGGAGTTGGAGGATGTGCACCTGAACATCGAGGCGCGCCTGACGCAACTGGTGGGCGATGCCGGCAAGCGACTGCACACCGGCCGTTCGCGCAACGACCAGGTGGCCACTGATGTGCGCCTGTGGCTGCGCGGGGAAATCGATCAGCTCGTGCCCCTGCTGCGGCAAATGCAGGGCTCCTTGGTGGAATTGGCCGCCAGCCATGCCCACACCATCATGCCCGGCTACACCCACCTGCAGGTGGCGCAGCCGGTGAGTTTTGCGCACCACCTGCTGGCCTATGTGGAGATGTTCTCGCGGGACGAGCAGCGCCTGCTGGAATTGCGCCGCCGTGTGAACACCCTGCCCTTGGGCGCTGCCGCCCTGGCCGGCACCAGCTACCCGCTGGACCGCGAACGCGTGGCGCGCACCCTAGGCTTCGAAGCGGTGTGCCGCAACAGCCTGGATGCCGTGAGCGACCGCGACTTCGCCATCGAGTTCACAAGCTTTGCGTCGCTGGTGATGATGCATGTTTCGCGCATCAGCGAGGAAATCATCATCTGGATGAACCAGAACTTCGGCTACATCGATTTGGCCGATCGCTACTGCACCGGCTCTTCCATCATGCCGCAAAAGCGCAACCCCGATGTGGCCGAACTGGCCCGCGGCAAGACCGCCCGCGTGTATGGGCACCTGAATGCCCTGCTGGTGTTGATGAAGGGCCAGCCCCTGACCTACAACAAGGACAACCAGGAAGACAAGGAGCCGCTGTTCGACACGGTTGATACCGTGCGCGATACGCTGCGCATCATGGCCGAGATGGTGCAGGGCATCCGCGTCAAGCCCGAAGCGATGGAGCGCGCCGCCCTGCGCGGCTATGCCACCGCCACCGATCTGGCCGACTACCTGGTGAAGAAGGGCCTGCCCTTCCGAGATGCACACGAGGTGGTGGCGCATGCGGTGAAGACGGCCCTGACCCGCGGAGTGGACCTTTCGGAGCTGAGCCTGGCCGAACTGCAGGCCTTCGATGCCCGCATCCAAGCCGATGTGCACGGCGTATTGAGTTTGGCCGGCTCGCTTCAGGCCCGGCAGGTGCTGGGCGGCACCGCACCCGTGCGGGTGCTGGAAGAGGTGCAGCGGCACCGCGAACGCCTGGCCGCTGCCTAGGCACACGGCGCCCAACACAAGGCCAAACAACGCCATACCAGGCACGAAGCGGTCCGGCGGAGCAACCGCCATGAACCACCCTCATCATTTCATCAGCGCAGGACCCTCAGCGCCGCAATCGGTCGACATCAGCCGACGCCGGATGTTGGCTGCCTGCGCTGCAGCACCCGCCCTGGCCGGGTGCTCCGGCCTGGACCTCGTGAATGCGTCGTCCGTGGCCGGTGCGGGCGACCGCCGCCTGGGCTTGGCCTTCGGCCCCCATGAACGGCACCGCCTGGACGCCTACATGCCTCGAGGCAACGCGCCGGTCGGCGGATGGCCCACCGTGCTGTTCTTCTACGGCGGCACCTGGCGCCGCGGCGAGCGCGCCGAATATCGCTTCGTGGGTGAAGCCCTGGCCAGCCGCGGCATCCTCACCCTCGTGGCCGACTACCGGCTCTTCCCCGAAGTGCGCTGGCCATCTTTTCTGGAAGACAGCGCCCTGGCCGTGCGCTGGGCGCTGCAACAGGCGCCGGCCGCCTCTCTGGCCGTGAACCCGACCAAGCTGTACCTGATGGGCCACAGCGCCGGCGCCTACAACGCCGCCATGCTGGCCCTTGACCCGCGGTGGCTGCAGGCCCAAGGCCTGCAACCCTCGGCGCTGGCCGGCTGGGTGGGCCTGGCGGGCCCCTACGACTTTCTGCCCCTGCGCGACCAAGACGCGCAGCCGGTGTTCCACCACCCTCACTACCCGCCCAACACACAACCGATCGAGTTGGTGCGGCCGGGCGCGCCGCGCGCATTCCTGGCCGCATCGGTGGAAGACAAACTGGTGAGCACGCAGCGCAGCACGGTGAGCCTGGCGCGCAAGCTTCAGGAGGTGCAGGTGCCCACCACGCTGCGCCTGTACGAGCGCGTGGACCACGTCACGCTGGTAGGCGCCCTGTCGCGTCCGCTGCGGTGGATGGCGCCCGTATTGGACGACATCACCACTTTCATCCATCAGGCCTGAGCCGGCGGCCTTGCCAGCCACCAGCCCTTCGCGGCGGACGGCACAGGAAGCGCCAACCCTACAGCAGACGCTCAGTCCTCGAAGCTGATCCGCACCGCCTTGAGCGTGGTGGCATCGGCGCCGCGAACCGCCTTCACTTCGACCTTTCGGCCGTTGGCCAGCATGGCAGCCGTGCCGCCCTTGAACTCGGTGCTGTTGTCCCAACTCACCGTGAGGCCCCGCACCACGAAGCGCATGGCCGGCATTT
>CAMCTE010000038.1 GCA_945878385.1 Azohydromonas lata NBRC 102462
CACTGCCCAGGACTGGGCCCATCCGCCTTTGGCCCAACCGCCCTTGGCCCAAGCACTGGCCCACCCGCACCTGGCTGAGGCCCTGGCCCTGCAGCGGCAGGCCTTCCGCGCGGCCCCACACCCCACACTGGCGCAGCGCAAGGCCCACCTGAAGACTCTGCGCCGTTTCGTGCAGGAGCAGCGGGAGGACATCTGCCGCGCCATTTCTCAGGACTATGGGCACCGCTCGGTGCACGAGACGCTGCTGACCGAAGTGGTGCCGGTGCTCAAGGATGTGGACCATGCACTGGCGCACCTGCCGCAGTGGATGAAGGCGCAGCGCCGGCAGGTGGACCGTCTGACCTTCGGGCTGGCCACCAACCGCGTGATTCCGCAGCCCCTGGGCGTGGTGGGTGTGATCGTGCCCTGGAACTTTCCGCTGAACTTGAGCTTTCTGCCGCTGGTGGCTATCTTGGCGGCCGGCAACCGGGCGATGGTGAAGATGAGCGAGCATTCGCGCCACTTGGCCGCACTGCTCATGGAACGGGTGCCGCAGTACTTTGAGCCCGAACAGCTGCAGTTCTTCGACGAGACCGGTGGGGTGGGGGAGGCTTTTTCCGCACTGCCGTTTGACCACCTGCTGTTCACCGGTTCCACCCGCACGGGCCGCGCGGTGATGCAGGCCGCCGCGCGCAACTTGTGCCCGGTGACGCTGGAGTTGGGTGGGCGTTCGCCGGCCTTGATTGGCGATGACTTCGACCTTCGCACGGCCGCTGAGCGCATCCTGCATGTGAAGTGCCTGAATGCAGGACAGATCTGCACCACGGTGGACCATGTGCATGTGCCGCGCGCGAAGGTGGCGGCGTTCGTGGAAGCTGCGCAGGCCATCGTGCCGCAGCGCTATGCAAACCTGAGCAGCCCGGACTACACCTCCATCATCACACCCCAGGCCTATGCTCGGTTGACGGGCGCACTGGATGAGGCCCGTGCCCGCGGCGCCACCGTGGTGCCCTTGCTCAGTGGCCCGGCGCGCGACAAGGCCCGCCACCGCCTGGCGCCGCACATCGTGCTCAATGCCCCCGACGATTGCCAGCTGATGCAGCAGGAGATCTTTGGCCCCATCTTGCCGGTGTTGCCCTATGACAACCTGCAGCAGGTGGTGCAGCGCATCCAGGCCGGCCCGCATCCGCTGGCCTTCTATCCCTTCACCCACAACCGCCGCCAGTTGAACTACCTGCTGGAGCAGGTGATGTCCGGTGGCGTGAGCGTCAACGACGCCTTGTTCCATGTGGGGCAGGCCGATCTGCCCTTTGGCGGTGTGGGCCACTCGGGCATGGGCCACTACCACGGCCGCGAAGGCTTCAACAATTTTTCCAAGCTGCGCCCGGTGTTTGAGCAGGCGCGGCTGCCCCTGACGCCCCTGCTGGCGCCGCCCTATGGGGCGAAGTTCGACGCGCTGATCAGACTGTTGGGGCGTTGAGCGGCCCCGTCGCTTGCCCGCTTTACCCGCTGGAGGGGACCACGCCATCGCCGTGATCCCCTCGACGCATGGACGCGTCAATCCGGCGGCTTCATTAGCGCAAGGTCGGTCAGGCAGGCACCGCTACACCACCGGCATGGGCTTCTGATTCGGACGCATCCGCTTTGCGGCGCCTGACCGATGCGCCCAATACACCCAGACCAGCCAAGGTCAGTGCCAGCGTGGCGGGTTCTGGAACCGGTTGAGCCATCACGTTGAGGTCATAGTGGCCCTTGAGGCCAGGTTGAAAAGTGGACAGTCCATTGCCCACGGCCTGACCCTTCAGCACGATCGAGAACGTGGTGTCGTTCACGGGGAGGTCCTCCACAAAGAAGGAACCGGTCGACGACAGCGGCGCGGCGAAGGATGCCAATTCGGTCCCCATCCCACCGAAGTCAGAGTAGACAACAAAGGCCTTGGTAGCGTCCCATTGGATGTCGACGAAGTTCCCGAGTTTGATTTCGATGGCCGAACTTGAAACCGTTCCACCGGCGGGGCTTGTGAAGACAAAGTCGAACACATCTGTGAAGGGATTGTTGGTGAACTTGCTCACCGAAGTGTCGAACGGCCCAGCCGTGAGATCGACTGGTGCTGCAAGAGCCAAGGTGGGTGCAAGGAACGCTGCCGCAACCGCCAACCGGATGTTTGGGAATGATGGGCGACTCGAGTGACGTGAAATGGATTGATCGATCATGAGAACTCCCTTGAGTTGGATTGAAGAACGGCTCTCGTGTCGGCCCAACCACGCATTCGCCACTATGCGGTCGGGCCGAACAGGAGCCGGGTTCAACTTTGAGGCCGACATCCATCGCAAGCTTGCTCGATCACAGTAACAGTCTGCGCCCGGCGCCGTACGGGCTGCTTGCTTGCGGTTGATCACCCGCCGCCCAGCGATTCCCTCCAGCATTGAGTTGTCCTGATCTCCTGCCGCACCGCCATGGTCGATCCGCAGGAAATGGGGGCATCCATAAAACGGAGGAATCATGAACACATCGCTGTCATCCATCTCACCTCGCTCCCCAGCAATCGGGCTGCGCAGCCGCCCACAAGACCAACCCCCCGCCCGAAGCAGGCTGCGCCTGCTGTTCAAGAAGCCCGCACACGCAGCCGCGGCGCTGTGCATCGCCGTCGGCGCATCGGGCGCGCATGCGGCTGTCGGTGACCAAGCCACCTGGCTCTTCAATCTGCCGGCCACGGGCAACCCGTCGATCGTGGGGCTGTTCGACTTGGCGGCCACACTGGTGGGCACGGAAACCGCCAATGGCGTGTCATTCGTGTTGACGCCCAACCCCCTGTCCACCGGCATCTCGGATTGGCCGACCCGCACCTTTGTGGAGAAGCTGTCCATCGTGTATGGCGGCCCGACGGCCGGGGGACTGCCCACGCTGTTCAATGCCAATCCGTCACTGACCCTGGACATGAAGGTCAACGATGGAACGCCGCCCCAACTCAGTTTGGATGCAGGCTACAAGACCAGCTACAACGTATTGAGCTTCGATTGGGGATCGCACCAGTTCCTGGGCAATGAGACCGCCACTTGGCAGCTCAACGGTACGGGGGTCGACCTGGCCGACTTCCTGTTTCCAGTGATCGGTGAGGCCAACAACAAGCCCTCGCCCATCTTTGGCGTCATCTCGCTGACGGCCTACGACTTGGCCACGGGCAACAAGGCCAACCCCACGCCCTCGAACTGGGTGGCCATGCAGGTGCCTGAGCCGGGCAGCACCGCGTTGCTGATGGCGGGGTTGAGCGTCTTGGGCTTCATCGGGCGTCGCCGTCGGCTGTAGTCGCGGCCTTTGGTCACAGCCTTTCGTTGCAGCCTTTAGTTGAGGCGTGCCGTCGCTACCTGCAGTTTTCTGCGGTGGCGACCCGCTTCTCAACCGAATCCCCGATGTTGGGGATTCGCTCATTTCATTTTGAGGACACCGGACCCATGCGCTTGATCCCTTACCCCCGCAGCTTCCGCTGGACTGGTCTTGTGCTGGTCGCGACGATTCTTCATGGGTGTTCCGATTCGGCCTCTGTGGTCGGCTCATCCGATTCCGCTGCGGCATCTCCTTCAGTCCAAGCGGGCGAAAAACCCACTCAGGTGGCCGCGCGGGTGAACGCGGAGGAGCTGACCGTGCACCAGCTCAACGACCGTTTGGCGGTGTGGAGCCCTGGGGTTGACCGCTCCCGTATGGACGACCCCGCTTTGGGCCGTACGCTCAACGGGCTGGTTGAACTGACGCTGTTGCGGCAGGAGGCCGAGGCGCAGGGCCTGGCGCAAAAGCCCGAGGTGCTGCGCCAGTTGCAGGCCGCCCGGGCTGAAGTGTTGGCCCGCGCACTGGCGCAGCAGATTGGCGATGAGGAGCCGCCTCCTGCCCCGCATGTGGTTCGCCGCTACTACGACGAGCACCCGCAGGCCTATGCCAAGCGGCGGGTGTTCCATCTGCAGGAACTGCGGTCGACGCTGCCGACGAAGGACGGTGCCAAGGTGCTTCAGCGCCTGGGTGAGTTCCGCCAACCCCAGGGCTTGGCGCGCGCGTTGGAACTGGAGCACAGTGGACAACGCAGCGCGATCAGCGCGCTGCAGGTGACTTCCGAGCAGTTGTCCGATGCGCAGTTGCAGCGCCTGCAGAAGTTGCCGCAGGGCCAAGCCCTGTTGGTGGACAACTCGCAAGGTTTGCGGGTCTGGTGGCTTCAGGCGGCGGTGGACCAGCCCATCGAATGGGCGCAGGCGCAGCCTGCAATTGAGCGGGCTCTTGCCGGTCAGGCGCGGGCCGAGCGGCTGCGCCGTGAGTTGGAGCGCCTGAGGTCGCAATCCAAAGTGGAGTTCGTGGGTGACTTTGCGCGTTGGGCGCCTGCGGCGGCGGCTTCAGTGGGGTCCTCAGAGGCCTCGACGGCTGCAGGATCGACCGGTTCAGCAGGTTCGACTGAGCCGGCTCAAGACGGCTCGACCAAGAGTGCCGCACGATAACTGTGATGTTGAAAAGCGCGTTGAAAGCGGCCTGCGGGGCTGTGTGGGTTGGGTGTGCACTGGCGGGGTCGTTGGGTGTTGCGGCACAGACGGGCCGTGCGATGGCATCCTTTGCCGTGGTGGAGGCGGTGCAGGCCACACCCGGGTGGCCCGCCGACTACACACTGGCTGCGGGCGACCTGCTGCGCGTGCATGTGTACCAGCAACCCGACTTGTCCATGGAGGTTCGGGTGCAGGACAACGGGCAGCTCAGCTATCCGCTCATTGGCCCGCTTCAACTGGCAGGCCTTTCGGTCGTTCAGGCCGAGCGCCTGATTGAAGCCGGGTTGCGCAGTGGCCAGTTCCTGCGTCATCCGCAGGTGAGCATCAGCGTGGTGCAGGTACGGGGGCACTTGGTCAGCGTCTTGGGGCATGTGCAGCGCCCGGGGCGGTTTCCCATCGAAAAGCCCGGGCTTCGTTTGAGCGAACTGTTGGCCCAGGCCGGTGGCGTGACGGCCATCGGCGCGGACGGCTTGGTCTTGTTGGGTACGCGCCGCGGCGTTCCTTTTCGGCAACAGGTGGAGTTGGCGTCGCTGTTCGAAGCCGATGACCGGCAGCAGGACTTGATTGTCGAAAACGGTGATGTGGTGTTTGTGGACCGCGCGCCCGTGGTGTACCTGTACGGCGAAGTGCAAAGGCCCGGGCCGGTGCGTCTGGAGCGGCAGATGACGGTGTTGCAGGCCTTGGCGGCCAGCGGGGGGCCCACGCCGCGCGGCACGATGCGCGGCTTGAAGGTGACGCGACGCGTTTCCGACGGGGCGCTGCAATCCTGGGTGCCCGAGTTGAGCGCGCCGCTTCAACCCGGTGATGTGCTGCATATTCCAGAGAGCCTGTTCTGATGGATGCGTCCTTCGTTGGTGATCGGACCCTGGGCCGGCTGCTCGTGCGCCGCTGGGGCGTGATCAGCCTGATTTGGTTGCTGGTGATCGGTGCAGCGGCTGCGGTCACGGCCGTGTTGCCCAAGCAGTACTTGGCCACGGCCTCGTTGGTGCTGGACATCAAGCCTGACCCGATTGCCGGCTCCTACCCGGGGTTGGTGTCCAACAGCCTGGTGACCACACAGGTGGATGTGCTGCTGAGCGAACGGGTGGCGCGCCGCGTGGTGCGCAACCTGCGGCTGTTGGAGCACGCGGTGCTCAAGGCGCAGTGGCAGGAACAGGCCGACCCTGCGCAACCCATGGACCAGTGGTTGCTGGAGATGCTTCGCAAGCGGGTGGATGTGCGTCCTTCGCGCGAGTCCAATGTCATTCAAGTGGCCTACAAGGCCACGGATGGCAAGTCAGCTGCCGCTCTGGCCAATGGCTTTGTGCAGGCCTACCTGGACACGGCACTTGAATTGCGCGTGGACCCTGCGCGTCAATTCAGCAGCTTCTTTGACGACCGATCGCGTGAAGCCCGTACTGCGCTGAGCGTGGCGCAGCAGCGCTTGGCTTCATTCGAGCAGGACAAGGGCTTGCTGGTGACGGACGAGCGCCTGGACATCGAGAACGCACGACTGGCCGAGCTTTCGAGCCAGGTGGCGGTGGCCCTGGGCCAGCGCAGCGATGCCCACAGCCGTGTGCAAACCACACGTTTGCGCCCTTTGCAAGAGCTGCCCGATGTGATCTCACACCCGGTGGTGTCGGGCTTGAGGGCCGAGCACAGCCGCATGGCGTCTCGCCTGCAGGAGTTGGATGCGCGGCTGGGGCCTGAACATCCGCAGCGTCAGGAGGCCGCTGCGGGCTTGAACGAGTTGGAGCAGCGAATTGAGGCTGAATCCCGCCGGGTGGGTGCCGGCATCGAATCGCACCATGCGATGACGCAGGCCCGCCTGGCTTTGCTGCAGGCGCAGCTTGCTGCGCAGCGCGAACGGGTGATGCAGCTCAAGGCCGCGCGCAACGAGGCCAGTGTGCTCAGCCGAGAAGTGGACAACGCGCAGCGCGCCTACGACGCGTTGGTGGGACGCCAGCAGCTGACCCAGTTGGAAAGCCAGACCACCCAGGCGCAGGCCAATTGGTTGAGTGTGGCCGTGCCGCCCTCGCAGCCCGATTCGCCGCGCCCGGTACTGAACCTGCTGTTGGCGGCCTTCTTCGGTGCTGCGTTGGCCGTGGGTGTGGCCTGGGCGCTGGACCGGCGGGCCGGGGCGCTGACCCGATGAAGGCGATGATGACGCTCAGGGCCGCAAGGGCCTGGTGGTGGGCAGACCCCGTTGCTGCAGCGACTCTGGGCCTGGGCTTTGCCGCACTGGTGATGCCGACCCTGTGGCGCTTGGCCCATTGGGTATGGCCAACCGATGAACAAGGGCATGGGCCCCTGGTGCTGGTGGTCTCGGTGGCCTTGATGATCCAGCGCTGGCCCGAGGCTCGGTCTTCATCGTCTGCGGCTGCCGGTGGGCCTGATGGTGATGTGGGCAACCGAGCGCGCGGCGTGGCCCTGGGGTTGATTTTCCTGGCGCTGCTGGCGTATGCCTTCGGGCGTTCGCAGGCCATCCTGATGGCCGAAGTGGGTTCACTGATCCTGCTGACGGCCAGCCTGGTGCTGCTGCACATGGGTTGGGCGGGTGTGCGCACCCTGGTGTTCCCGCTGGCCTTCCTTCTGTTCATGATTCCGTTGCCCGAGGCACTGGTGGCTGCGGTGACGGCGCCGATGAAGATGGCGGTGTCCACGGTGGCCGCGTGGGCCTTGCAAGCGGCCGATCAGCCCGTGGCGCGCTCGGGAGTGATGCTCACGGCAGGCCCCTACCAACTGTTGGTGGCCGATGCCTGCGCGGGCTTGAACACGCTCTTCACCTTGGAAGCCCTGGGCCTGTTGTACCTGCACCTGCGCGGGCATGATGCCTGGTGGCGCAACGCCATCATGGCGGTGCTGGTGGTGCCTATTGCCTTCACCGCCAATGTGCTGCGCGTGATCACGCTGGTGATGGTGACGCTGGTGTGGGGTGATGCCGCAGGCCAGGGCTACGCGCATGGTCTGGCGGGCATGAGCCTGTTCCTGGCAGCCCTGTTGCTGCTGCTGGCCGCTGACACGCTGGTGGGTATGGCCGCTGCGCTGTGGCGCCGATGGGTGCTGCCCGGGGGGGTGGGGATGGCGCGGGTGCGGGCTTCATGAGCGAGAGCACGATGGCCCCTTTGCCAAGCCGGACCGGTGTGCGGCGCCGTACCTTGGTTTTGGGCGGTGCGATGGCGGCCGCAGCCACCATCGGTGAATGGGCCACCCCGCGGCGGCTGATGGCGCAGGAGTCACCCTTGCCGGGTTTGTCCGCCATGCTGCCATTTCAGGTGGGCGATTGGCGCGGGCAGGACGCTTCGCGCTTGCAGCTGGTGTCACCCGATGTGCAAGCGGTGATGAATGCGCTGTACCAACAGACGCTGGCGCGCCTGTACCGTCATCCTCGCTGGGGCACCGTGATGTTGGCTGTGGCCTATGGAGGAGACCAGTCGGATGCCACGCGCGTCCATCGACCAGAGGTCTGCTACCCGGCGCAAGGGTTCACGGTGGGCCCAGCCCATCAGGATGCGCTGATGTTGGGGCGCAGCGTGGCTGCGCCTGGGATGCCCGCAGTTCAGCAAGGCCCGCAGCCGGTGGTGCTGCCGGTGGTGCTGCCGGTGCGCCGCTTGCTGGCCCGCATGGGCTCACGGCATGAGCCCATCACCTACTGGATCACCGTGGGGCAACAGGTGGCCACACGCGCAGTGGAACAGAAGCTCATTCAGATTCAATATGGCCTGCACGGCATCGTGCCCGATGGGATGTTGATGCGCGTGTCATCCCTGGAGCGCGATTTGCAACAGGCCTGGTGGGTGCACCACCGCTTCATCGAAGCGCTGTTCATGGCCGTGGCGCCGGTGCACCGAACCCGGGTGTTTGGCGGGGCTGTGAAGGGAGCAAATCAGTGGCGCTGAGGCTGGGCGCATGGGCCTCGGCCGCTTGGCTGGTGTTGGCCGGCTCGGTGGCGCTGTTCATCGGTACCCTGTTGGCCGCCTTGCCCCTGCAGGGTGCGGCCCTCCTGTTGGCGTTGGGCGCATTCCTGGGGGTGTTGGTGGCGCCATGGCCGGTTCTCTTGTGGGGCTTTCTGGCCACGGTGGCTTTCTTGGTGGGGCCACTGCAATACGCCGGCGGCTTCAGCAAGGCGTTCTGGTTGCCTTACCTGATGGGCGTGCTCATGGGCGTACGGGTGTTGACCGATGGCCTGGGTGCGCGCCCGCAATCACCATCAGTGGCGATGCGGCGGCTGGATGGGCCGATGTGCATGGGTTGGGCGCTCATGGGCGTGCTGGGCTTGGTGGCTGCGGTGTCGAGTGCGGCGCACGGCGTGGGCCTGTTGCAGGCGGTGGTGGCGGGCAAGGAATACCTGTTTCTTTGGGGTCTGCCGCTGGCATTTTCACTGGGCCTTCTGAACACGGATCATTTGAAGCGCTTGTGGCCGGCGATGGCGGTCTGGTTGGCCGTGCAGGTGCTGGTGGTGGTTTGGCAGCGCCTGGTGGTGGCGCCGCACCGTGGCGGAGATGCCCCATGGGATGCGGTGGTGGGCTTGTTTGCCGGGAATGCCAACGGCGCCGGCGGCAGCGGCACCATGGCCATGGTCTCCCTTTGGGCCGCAGCCTGTGTGATGACGGCCTGGCGTGCGGGACTCCTGCGCTGGCCCTGGGCGGCAATGGCCGCGGCATCGGCCCTGGCGGCGTGCGCGTTGGCCGAGGTGAAGGTGGCCGTGCTGCTGTTGCCATTGCTGGCCGTTGTGGTGCTGTATGAGCCGACCACGGCCGTGCGTCAAGCGGCATGGAACTTCCCGATGCGCGCCTTGGGAGGATTGGGTGTTCTGTGCGCTTCTCTGGCCCTGATGTGGGCGCATCAGCAGCAGTTCAGCGCGTCCGGCAGTGCGGATTCGAACTCGTCCCTGCGCTATGCGCAAACCGTGATGGAGCGCAACCTGGACACGCAATCGGTGGCCGACGAACACGGACAACTCACGCGGCTGGGAGCCCTGCAATACTGGTGGAAGCGGCAGTCGGTGAGTGACATGCCCGGGTGGACGATGGGCCACGGCATCGGTGCGGTGCGTCGATCGAATCTTGCGCCTGGCTCGGTGGTGCGTGGGCTTCGGATCGAGCCCGGCCGCAGCAGCGCAGTGATTCTCCTGTGGGAAACCGGTGTGCTGGGTCTGCTGTCCTGGGTGGGGTTCTCCTTGGCTTGGATGGTGGCCGCCGCTCGGATGATGTCGGCCCCAAAGAGCCCGCACGAGGCGGTGTGCCTGAAGGCAGCCTTCATGATCATCGGCGTGACGCTTTTGAGCCTGCCGTATGGGGCAGACCTCTTTGAGGCACCGCACTTGGCCGTGGCGTATCTGTTGGGGGTGGGCATGGTCTGGGGTGCCCATCACCAGCGTTGCCAAGGTACCCAGAGCCTGCAACCCACGCGGATGTCTGCGCCTGTTGATGTTCCCCTCAGGGGGGTCACATGAATCAAGTGTCGATCGTGATCAAAGCCTATAACGAAGAGGCCAAGATCGATGCTGCGATTCATTCTGCGCTGAATGCGGCCACTGAATTTCGCCAACTGGATGTGGGTGTGGAGGTGGTGGTGGCCGATGGGCTGTCTACCGACGGAACCGCTGCGCTGGCCACGCAATGGGCACCTCGCGCGCCGGTGCGCGTGGTGCAGTTGAAGCGCGAAGTGGACCGTAATTGCGGCGCCGGTGTGGAGTTGGGTTTCCAGGCCAGCCGGGGTCAATGGGTGCTGTTCATGGATGCGGACATGGTGCTGCAGCCCGGATTCGTGGGGCCTGCCCTGGCCTTTCTGCAGACGCATCCCGAGTGTGCCGGCGTGGCCGGTGTGATCGAAGATGCAGAGTTGCGCAACGGTACCGACCGCATCCGTCAGCAGCAGGGCTTGAGCCGGGATGCAGGCCCGCAGCCGTGGCTCAACGGAGGGGGGCTTTATCGCCGCGCGGCTTTGATGGATGTGGGTGGCTACGCGGGAGACAGTCGATTGGCCGCTTTTGAAGAGGCCGACTTGGGGCTGCGTCTTTCTCGAGCGGGTTGGACACTGGAGCGCATTCCTGTGTTGGCGATGCGGCACTATGGGCATGAGCAGCCCACCTGGGTGGTGATGACCCGCCGCTGGCGCAGCGGCCGGTTTGAAGCGGCCGGGCGCCTGCTGCGATTGCATGGGTTGAAGCCCATGGGCCTGCGCGCGTGGCGCTTGTTCGTTCATCCCCTGGTGTTGTTGATGGCCTGGGTGTGGACAGTGGCGTGGTGGGTGCAGCCCGCGGTGCCTCAGCCTTTGTCGCTTGCGGTGGTGGGCCCTGCGCTGATGGCAACAGGCGCCGTGGTGCATGCAGGCCTGAAGCGCGACCTTGTGCATGTGGCGACATCCTGGCTGGACTGGCATCTGCTGATGCTGGGCATCGTCAAGGGCTTGATGCAGCCCATGCCCGAACGCCAACGCCGGCTGTCCTGCCGCGTGCTGGCCGATGGGGTGCTGACACGGCACCCACCGCACCCTTCTATGCAGGACGCCGCATGAAGCCGGCCATGGCCCCCTTGCACCAAGAGCTGGGGCATTTGGCCGCCGGCAAGGCGCTGAGCGCCCTGATGGGTGTGGTGGTGCTGGCGCTGCTGTGGAGGCGGGTGACGCCACAGGCCTACGGGCAGTACCTCTCCCTTGTGGCGGCGCTGGAGATCCTTGCCCTGGGCAGCGCGCTGGGCTTGTCCACCATCGCACAGCGACACCTGCCCATCTGGATGGCCCATGCGCCCAGTCCGCGGCGAGCATTGTGGGCGGTGGTGCAGGTGCTGGGCTTGCGCGCCCTGCTGGCCCTGGCAGCCCTGGCGGTGCTGTGGGGCCTGGCGGGTCAACTGGTGGAAGCTGATCGCCTGACCGCAGAGGGGGCCGCGCAGCTGCCCTCCTACCTGCCGAGATGGCCTGCCGAAATGGGGATGCACTGGGGGGTCATCTGGTTGCTGACCGGCGTGCTGGTGCGCAGCTTGGAAGAGATTCAAAGCATGCTGCTGATGCAGGCCTGGATACAAGCCCAGGCCGTTTTGGGGCAAGCCGTTCGGCTGTGGGCCCTTGCATCATTGCCCGTGCACGCCGGGCAGGGTGTTCAGTGGCTGATCACCCTGGAATTGGGCATTGCCTTGTTCACGCTGTTGATGGGGCTGGTGGTGGTGGTGCGCCACACCCTGGTGGCCAGACCCCAGGATGAGCCCCTGCGCCAGGAGCCTCCCACTGCCTGGCCGCGGGCCTGGGCTGGCGCCATGGGCTTCTGGTTGATCCAGTGCCTGGGATTGGGTTGGAGCCTGCATGCGCTGCGCCTGGTGCTGCATGCGCTGGCTGGGCCCACCGCAGTGGCCGTGCATGCGGCGGCACAGGCCCTTTGCGATTCCTTGCGACAAGCCTCGCCGTTGGTATGGATGACCGGATGGTTGCGTGCTGCGATGTTGCGCCTGCATGCGCTGGGTTCTTCTTCGAATCAGGATTTGCATCTGGCCGCGGCGGTCGAACGCGGCTCAGCCCTGTTGATGTGGCCGCTGCTGGCGGCGTGGCTGGTGGAGCCCACTGCGTGGCTGCGCTGGGCTGCCGGGCCTGAACTGTTTGCACAGGCTCAGCGCTTGAGCCTGTCGTATCCGGCTGCTCCACCTGCAACTGCAGTGCTGGCAGCCACTGCGTTGTTGGTGCTTCTGCAGAACCGGCATCTGGTTCTGTCGCTTTGGACCCAGACCCGCCAGCGGCCCGGACGGGGCATCCTGGCCAGCGTGGCCGCGGTGCTGTGTGCTGGGGTGATGCCTTGGCTGGTGCCGGTGGTGGGGCTGTGGAGTGTGCCGCTGGTGATGATGGGCGCCGAGGTGTTGTGGGTGGCCATCGTAGGCCTGCAGATGCGGCAAGGCCGTCGAACTGGCCAAGCGCTTCTGATGGGCAAGAGTGCCCTGGTGCCCGCCGCAGCCCTCGCTGCTGCAGGGATGGTCAGCGTGGTTCTGGAGGCTGCTGGGGTTGCAGATGGGTGGCTGCCTCTTTTTGGCCCGCTGTGGGCCGCTGGTGCGGCAGTCAGCATCGTCACTTGGAAATGGCCGGCGTGGTCTGCGGCCGAGCGTGCGGCTTTTTCAGGATGCTTGCCGCCGCTTTGGGCAGCCCGGTGGCTGCAGCGCAGCCAAGGTGTGCGGGCATGAGGCCCCAGACCCTGCTGTGGCAGCACGCACGCCGGCTGCGGCGATTCGCGGCTTTGTTGTGGGCGCATGTCCAGGATGCCTGGCACTTCGCTCAGGGTAGCGGGCTGTTGAATGATGCGCCGCAGGCAGTTCGCGCCGCACATGCGCTCAAGACGATGCACCGGTTGGAAAAGGGATGGGCACTGCCCAACCCCCGTGCCGGCTTTGGAGTGGATACGGTGCAACTGCTTGGCCGCCAGCTGTCGTTTCATCAGGAACGCAGCGGCTCGGATTGGATCTGGCTGGAAGGCCAGGCCACTTTGTGGCGGTACCGGCAGTACGCGCAGGGCGCTGCACCATCTGAACTCAGCGAACGGATGAGTGCCCAAGAGGTGCAACACGCCGCGCGCCAGGACTTCGCTTCGCTGGTGAAGTCACGCCGCAGCGTGAGGCAGTTCACCGGTGCCCCGCTTCCCGAGGGATGCCTGCAGCGGGCAGCAGAATTGGCCGCGCTGTCGCCTTCGGTGTGCAACCGCTCCGGTGCGCGGCTTTGGGTGGCCACCGAGCCCGAGATGCGGGCGCAGGTACTGCGGTTGCAGGACGGTCATCAAGGCTTTGCCGACCGGGCTGCGGCTGTGGCCGTAGTCACGGTGGACTTGGCCGTCTTCCACACCGTGGGCGAGCGCCATCAGGCCTGGGTGGACGGCGGGCTCTTTGCCATGACTCTGGTTCATGCCCTGCACCACGAAGGCCTGGGTTGCTGCTGCTTGAACTGGTCGGTGACGCCGCAGATGGACCGTGCCTTCAAGCGCCTGGTCGGCTTGCCTGCGCAGGATGCGGTGGTGATGTTGCTGGCCGTGGGTGTGCTGCCTGAGCACTACACCGTGGCCCACAGCCCGCGCCGCCCCCTGTCTGAAGTGCTGCATACGCTGGAGTGTTCGCCATGAGGATCCTGATCACCGGGCATCACAGTCTGGCCAACCGGGGCTGTGAAGCCCTGCTGCGCTCCACGGTGGCGATGGTCAGGACACGCTACCCGGACGCGCACTTCCATGTCCCGTCGCTGGATGCTCAGGCCGATTCCGCACAGTGGCCGCAAGCAGGTGAGAACGGCGTCGAATTCATACCTGCACCCCATGACAGCACCTTGCTGCGGGCGTGGGCCCGCGCCTGCCGCGTCGCCCCCGGGCTGGCTGCAGCTCCATGGCCTAGGGTGCGGGCCCCGCGGGAGTGGGATTCCTTTGTTCGTGATTGCGACGCGATGCTGGCCATCGGCGGCGACAACTACACCATGGACTACGACCTCGAGTCTCTGGCCCTGCATGTGGGCTTGACTGAATGGGCGATGCGCCAGGGATGCCCTGCGCTGCTGTGGGGGGCTTCGGTCGGGCCGTTCGATGCCGATTCGGCGGTTGGGCGCTCGATGGTCAGGCACCTGCAGCGGCTTGATGCCATCACGGTTCGCGAGTCCCTCACGGCCAAGGGCCTGGCGTCGTTGCTGGGCCGTACCACCCGATGGGGAACCGACAGCGCACAGACTCGGCTTCGTTTCGTGGCCGATCCCGCCTTCACACTCGAGCCGCAGGAAGTCGATTGGCGCGCGCATTGGCCTGAAGGTTCTGCACCCGTGTTGGGCCTGAACATCAGCCCACTGGTGATGGGGCCGCACCGCGTTCAGAGTTTGGATGAGTGGGCGGGCCTGATCCGCCATTGGTGTGAGGCAGGCCAATGGCGCGTGGCCCTGGTGGCCCATGTGACTGCCCGAGATGCGAACGGGAATGCGGTGCACCCGCTTCCCGCAAAGTCGGATGATGGCGTGTTGCTCGATGAATTGATGGCGCGCCTTTCGGGCGTGATGGGTGTGGTGCGACTGCCTGCCTGGAACGCTGCTGAACTCAAGCAGGCCATTGGCCAGTGCGATCTCTTCATCGGTGCACGGACCCATTCTGTGATTGCGGCGCTGTCCAGTGGTGTGCCGGCCGTTGCGCTGGCCTACAGCGTCAAGGCCAGGGGCATACACCGCGATCTGTTCGGGCATGAGGATGGTGTGTTGGACGCCAGAGGCCTGGACGCTTCGACCGTGGACCGCGCCCTGCTCAGCCTGCAAGAACGCGCGCCGCTGGAGCGGACCCTCCTGAGGCGCTTGATTCCCCGATGGCACAGGCGTGCCCGGCAGGCGATGGAAGTGTGGCCCCATGACCCGCAGCACCACGGCTGACCTACCGCGCCAGGACACCGGACCGACCATCGTGATGGTGGGTTGCGACCCGCACGCTCCCGGTGGCATCAGCACGGTGATTCGCCTTCTCCTGCGCGGCCCGCTGGCCGAACGATGGCCGCTGGAGGCCATGCCCACTTGGGTGAGCGGCTCGCATACGCGAAGGGTGGCGGTGTACCTGCAGACTCTGGGCCGGTTGTGGGTACGGGCGCGGCGCGGCCGGCTGCAGGCGGTGCACCTGCACTTGGCAGCGCGGGGCAGCTTCTGGCGGAAGTGGGTCATCAGCAGGTTGCTGCATGGGTCTGGCGTCACTGTGATGGTTCATATCCACGACGGCACCCTTCCCCAGTGGCACGCCGCAAGCCCTGCATGGCTCCAGCGGCTGTTTCGCCGCTTGCTGGAAGATTCTGATGCCGTCATTGCATTGAGCCCGGCGTGGGTGGACCAGTTGCGTCCGCTGGCGCCGTCGGCCCGGTGGCGCGTGGTGCGCAATCCGGTGGAAACACAGGCCGAGCGAGCGCATGCGACGCCCTTGAGTTCCAGTTCCAAGGCCCGGCAACTGCTGTTCCTTGGCCGCTTGCGGCTCGACAAAGGGCTTGATGATCTGTTGGTGGCAGCGCGCAGCCTGCAAGCCGCGCACCCCCACTGGCACTGGATGCTGGCTGGGGACGGAGATTTGGATGCGGTGCGGCGTCATATCGTCGAAATAGGCTTGGCGCCATCGGTGACCTTGACTGGCTGGTTGGATGAGCAGGGCAAGCAGCATGCACTGGCCACTGCCGACGTGCTGGTGCTGCCTTCTCATGCCGAAGGCCAACCCCTGGCCGTGCTGGAGGCCATGGCATGCGGGCTGCCGGTGGTGGCGACGCAGGTGGGTGACATCCCAGAACTGCTGGCCTGCGGCGCAGGACGCGTGGTGCGGGTAGGGGACACCCAAGGCTTGGCCCAGGCGCTGCACGAAGTGTTGGACGACCTGGAAGCTGCCCGTTCCATGGGCCGTTTGGGCCGGCTGTATGCCGAGCAGCACCACGCGGCCCAGCGTGTGGCTGCGCAGGTTGAAGCCGTCTACCGCGAGC
>CAMCTE010000039.1 GCA_945878385.1 Azohydromonas lata NBRC 102462
GCAGGGCCACAGCGGTGGTGCCGGCGGAGGATGCGGAGTCCTTGCGCTCGATGCGGGTGGCCACCTGGCGACCTTGCGCATCCGTCTGGGCGTAGATCTCCACCACCTGCCCGGCCTGAATGGCGGCCAAGCCCGCCACACCATCGAACACGGTGGTGCTGGTCACCAGCACCGTTTGCCCAAACACCACCAGGGTACCCGCAGCGGCATTCACAGCCGTCACCGGTCCGGTGAGCGAGCGGTTGAAGCGCACCTCAGCGGCGGTGGCGCGTGCCACGCCCAAAGCGTCGACCGTGGGCACCGATGGCCGCAATTCCACCGTCATGCCCAGCCTCAGGACGTCACTGCGCCGCGTCATGCCGTCGTCGTCCAGCACCTTGGCTGCGCTGTCGTCGTAGCGCACGCCGTTGACGATGATGGAGCCAAAGCCGCTGATGGCGCCCAGCACATAGGCGCCGGTTCCCCCTGTGCCCACGCCGGCCGTGGAAGCGCCGGTGCCGCTGGTGCCAGCCGGGGCGCTGGCCACCGGGGCCGAGCCGCCGCCGCCACCGCAGGCGCTGACCAGCGCCACGACCATCCAGGATGCCGCCGTGCGGCGGGTTGCGCTCTTGATCGTTTTCATGTGTTTTCTCCCATGGGTGAGGTGTAGCAATACAGGCCCACGCGCAGGCGTTGGTCCTGCGCGCGTCCCAGTCGAACATCTTCGGCAATCAAGCCTTCCAGCAAAGGCACCAGCCGCGCCAGCAGGGCTTGCCATTCTTCGGTCATGCGCTGCCGCGCCAACTGCAGCGACTCAGTGGACAGCTCATCGGCGAACACCGCCTGCTCCAGGTGTTCGCGTTCGCGTCCCAGTACGTTGTCCACCGCCGCACGCAGGTGGTCGGAGGTGTTGTCGGCCATCAGCTGCATCATGCGCAGGCGGTCGCCGCGGGGCACAAAGGCTTCGCGCAGCAGTTCCACCTCGTCACCTTGGTGGTCCAGCCTCACCAGATTCAGCCGCAACAGCTCATCCAGCAAAGTGCGCGGGTGCACATCCTTGGTGACCGACTGGGCCAACCACTCGAAGCTCGGTGCCGCGCCGCTGCGCGGCAGGCGGCGCAGGCGGCCGTCTTCCTGGCGGCATTGGGGGTCGGACAACCAGCGCGCAAAGACCTCGTTGGCCAGCGGGCGGCGCGGCGCCTCGGCTTGCGCTGGGTCTTCACTGGTCATGCGCGTGACCTCCCGGCGCGACAGACCGGTCGACGTGGCGATGCGGCTGACCCGCCGGTGCGGCGGCAGCGTGTGGTGGGCGCGGTTGGCGGCCTGCACCCAGGCCTGGCGCATCAGGTTCTCGGCCACCGGACAGGGCAAGCCGCGAGCCACCGCCAACTCGGCCAGGGGTGCCATCAGAGCAGAGAAGGCGCGCAGCAAGGCGGCTTCGTCGGCGCTGGCAGCAGCCGTGGGGATGAATCCGGGGACTGGATCGTTAATAGCCACAGTGAAAATGATCAAGTTGCACATCTGCAAGGACTTTCTGCACTTTTTTGAAACTGCGCCCGCCCACCACAATCCGGCCCATGCCCCGCCGCTGGATTGCCCACTTGGACATGGACGCCTTCTACGCGTCGGTGGAATTGCTGCGCTACCCCGAGTTGCGCGGCCAAGCGGTGGTGATCGGCGGCAGCCGCCGCCACGCACCCATGCGCGACGAATTGGGCCACTGGCAATTCAGCACCCTGCACGGCTACCGGGGCCGCGGCGTGGCCACCACCGCCACCTACGAAGCGCGCGCCCTGGGCCTGCACTCGGGCATGGCCCTGGCCCGCGCGGCCGAGCGCGCGCCGCACACGGTGCTGCTGCCGGTGGACTTCGACGAGTACCGCCGCTGTTCGCGGCTGTTCAAGGCCGCCGTGGCCGAGGTGGCCCCGGTCATCGAAGACCGCGGCATCGACGAGATCTACATCGACCTGACCGAGGTGCCTGGGGCGCAGGAAGTGGTGGGCCACGACCCCTGCGGCGGCGTGCGGGCCCTGGGGCAAACGATCCGCAATTCGGTGCGGCAGGCCACCGGCCTGAGTTGCTCCATGGGGATCACACCCAACAAGCTGCTGGCCAAGATTGCGTCCGACCTGGACAAGCCCAATGGCCTGACGGTGCTGACGATGGAGGATGTACCGCTGCGCATCTGGCCGCTGCCGGTGGCGCGCGTGAACGGCATCGGGCCCAAGGCGCAGAAGGCATTGGCGGGCTTGAACATCCACACCATCGGTGAACTTGCTGCGGCATCGCCTGCGGCCTTGCAGGAGCGCTTCGGCCGACACTACGGGCAGTGGCTGCACGAGGCGGCAAGCGGCGTGGACGAGCGCGCCGTGGTCACGCACAGCGAACCGGTGTCGATGAGCCGCGAAACCACCTTCGAGCGCGACCTGCATGTGCGCCAAGACCGCCAGGCGCTGGCCGCCGCGCTCGACGGCCTGGTGCAGCGCCTGGCCACCGACCTGCAGCGCAAGGGCTACACCGCACGCACGGTAGGCATCAAGCTCAAGTTCGAAGACTTCCGCACCGTCACGCGCGAACTCACCCTGCCACAGGCCGTGCAGGATGCGGCGGCGCTGCGCCAGGCCTGCGGACAGTGCCTCAAGCGCGTGGAATTCAAGCAGCGCATCCGCCTGCTCGGAGTGCGCGCGGCCGCGTTGGCCCGGCCCGAGTGGGCACCTGGGGAAGCGCCCTGAAGATAGGATGCGGCTTGTCGCAAGCTGGAGTGCACCATGCCCGTGATCACCAACATCGAAGACCTGCGCGTGCTGGCGCAAAAGCGGGTGCCCCGCATGTTCTACGACTATGCCGATTCGGGTTCGTGGACCGAGGGCACCTACCGCGCCAACGAAAGCGAGTTCGCCAAGATCAAGCTGCGCCAACGCGTGGCGGTGAACATGGAAAACCGCAGCACGGCCGTGGAAATGGTGGGACAGGCCGCCAAGATGCCGGTGGCCATCGCGCCGGTGGGCTTGACCGGCATGCAGCATGCCGATGGTGAAATCCACGCCGCGCGGGCGGCCGAGAAGTTCGGGATTCCCTTTGCGCTGTCCACGATGAGCATCTGCTCCATCGAGGATGTGGCCGAACACACCAGCGCGCCGTTCTGGTTTCAGCTCTACATGATGCGCGACCGCGAGGCGATGGCCCGCATGATCGACCGCTGCAAGGCCGCGCGCTGCTCGGCCCTGTTCCTCACGCTCGACCTGCAGGTGATTGGTCAGCGCCACAAGGATTTGAAGAACGGCCTGTCAGCCCCACCGCGCCCCACACTGGCCAACATCATCAACCTGGCCACCAAGCCGCGTTGGCTGCTGGGCATGGCGCAGACCAATCGCCACACTTTCCGCAACCTGGTGGGCCATGTGAAGGGCGTGAGCGACATGAAGTCGCTCTCAGCGTGGACCAACGAGCAATTCGACCCGCGCCTGAATTGGGACGATGTGGCCTGGGTGAAGGAACGCTGGGGCGGCAAGCTGGTGCTCAAGGGCATCATGGAAGTGGAAGACGCCGAACTGGCGGTGAAGGCCGGTGCGGACGCCATCGTGGTGAGCAACCACGGCGGGCGGCAGTTGGATGGCGCGCCGGCCAGCATCGAAGCCCTGCCGGCCATCGTGCGGGCGGTGGGCTCGAAGACCGAGGTGTGGATGGACGGCGGCATCCGCAGCGGCCAGGATGTGCTCAAGGCCTGGGCCTTGGGCGCACGCGGCACGCTGATTGGCCGCTCGATGGTCTATGGCCTGGGGGCCATGGGTGAAGCAGGGGTGAGCAAGGCGCTTCAGATCATCCACAAGGAACTGGATGTGACCATGGCGTTTTGCGGCCACACGCAGCTGCGGAATGTGGACCGGTCGATTCTGGTGCCGGGGACTTTTCCGACGCCGCCAACCGCCTAAGTGCGTGACGACTTGCCGAAAAACCCACAAGGGCAACTTGGTTTTTCTGACACGAAACTGACGTCTGTTTAGGATCAAGGCTCGACCATTAGGGGAGCCTGGTCATGACCCTCGAGCAGATGTCGTCGATCAAGCGCTGGCACCTGGGCCATCGTCACCGCCACCCGGTGGAAGGGCTGGCCTGGGACTTGGTGCTCACCCTTTGGGTGATGAGCCTGCCAGGTGTGGTGGTGGGCTTGCTGATCGACTCGCAACCCCTGTCCTTTGCCTGCCTGACCACAGCCGTTCTGCCATCGTGCTATGCCGGCCTGCGGCGAGTGCTTCACAACCGCGGCCTACTGCGCTGCGATTGGCTGGGCGCTGTGAGAACCTGATCGGCGCTCAGGTCTTGGGCAGCGTCACCCCGCGCTGCCCCTGGTACTTGCCACCCCGGTCCTTGTAGGAGGTCTCGCACACCTCGTCGCTTTCGAAAAACAGCACCTGCGCGCATCCTTCGCCCGCGTAAATCTTGGCCGGCAGTGGCGTGGTGTTGCTGAATTCCAGCGTCACATAGCCTTCCCATTCGGGCTCGAAGGGCGTGACATTGACGATGATGCCGCAGCGGGCATAGGTACTCTTGCCCAGGCAGATGGTCAGCACATTGCGCGGAATGCGAAAGTACTCCACGGTGCGCGCCAGCGCAAAGCTGTTGGGCGGGATGATGCACACATCCGCTTCGATGTCCACAAAACTCTTCTCGTCGAAGTTCTTGGGGTCCACCACGGTGGAGTGGATGTTGGTGAACACCTTGAATTCGGGCGCGCAGCGGATGTCGAAGCCGTAGCTGCTGGTGCCGTAGCTCACGATCTTGTGGCCATCGGCGGCAAAGCGAACCTGCCCCGGCTCGAAGGGCTCGATCATGCCGTGCTGCTCGGCCATGCGGCGGATCCAGCGGTCACTCTTGATGCTCATCGGGGTTCCTGAAGCTCGTGGCGGGGTGAAGCGCATTCTAGGGAAGCTCCGAGGTGCCAAACCCTTCAACCAGGTTTAGCATTTCAGCCATCGGGGTGCTGGCTTGCCCTGCCCCCGTTGGAGACCCTCACCCATGCGCGACACCGTGTCACTGCTCGTTCAGTACGCCCGCTACCACCGCGACCCGCGCAACATCGCCACCCATCTCGTGGGCATTCCCCTGATCGTGCTGGGCATCGGCGTATTGCTGTCGCATCCGTCCATTCCGCTCACCCCCGGCGCGCTGTGGGCGCTCACGCCCGGCTGGGCCTTGTGGGCGGCTGCGGCGCTGTGGTACCTCACGCGCGGCGGCCTGTTGCTCATGGTCAGTGTGATCGCCGCCAACGGCCTGGTGATGCTCTTGGCTCACTGGATGGCGGTGCAGGCCGGCGACCGTTGGGTGGCATTGGGTGCAGGGCTGTTCGTGGCGGGTTGGGTGATTCAATTCATTGGTCACTACTACGAAGGCCGCAAACCCGCCTTCATGGATGACCTGATCGGCCTCTTGGTGGGCCCGATGTTTGTGGTGGCCGAAGTGCTGTTCGCCTTGCGCCTGTGCGGTGAACTGCGCCAGACCATCGAGGCCGAAGCCGGCCCGGTGCGGCTGCGCGACCTGCACGCCGGTGCGCTGCGCTGAAGGCACGGCCGGGCGTTCAGGCCACGATGCCCTTGTCGCGCAGCTGCGCGATCTGCTGTTCGCTCAAACCCATTTCGCGCAATACCGCGTCGGTGTCTTCGCCCAACCGCGGGGCGGCCACGCGCACCGTGCCCGGCGTGCCTGAGAGCTTGGGCACGATGCCCGGCACTTCCACCTCATAGCCCTCGCGCGTGCGCTGCGTGAGGATCATGTCGCGGGCGCGGTAATGCGGGTCGGCCGCGATGTCGGCCACGGTGTAGACCTTGCCCGCGGGCACGCGCGCCGCGCCCAGGGCGTCCAGCACCTGCTGCACCGTGCGCGGCACGGTCCAGGCCTCGATGGCGGCATCCAGTTCCACCACGCGCGCCACGCGCCCGGCATTGCCGGCCAAGCCCGGGTCCGCGCCCAGGTCAGGGCGGCCAATCACCTCCATCAGCCGCTTGAAGATGCTGTCGCCATTACCGGCCACCAGCACATAGCCATCGCTGCAGCGGTAAGCGTTCGACGGCGCAATACCCGGCAGGGCCGAGCCCGCCGCTTCGCGCACCGCCCCGAAGGCGCTGTATTCGGGCAGAAGGCTTTCCATCACATTGAACACGGCCTCGTGCAGGGCCACATCGATCACCTGGCCTTGGCCGCCGCGTTGGTCGCGGTGGTACAGCGCCATCATCACCCCGATGGTGGCGTGCAGCGCAGCCAGCGTGTCGCCGATGGACACGCCGACCCGCACCGGCACACGGCCGGGCTCGCCGGTGAGGTGGCGCAAACCGCCCATGGCCTCGCCAATGGCGCCAAAGCCCGGCAAGTCCCGATACGGGCCCGTCTGCCCGTAGCCCGAGATGCGCACCATGATCAGCTTGGGGTTCAGCGCCATCAGCGCCTCGGGCGATAGGCCCCAGCCTTCGAGCGTGCCCGGACGGAAGTTTTCAATCAGCACATCGGCCTGCGCAATCAGGTCGCGCGCCAGTTGCTGGCCTTCGGCCTGACGCAGGTCCAGCGCCACCGAGCGCTTGTTGCGGCTTTGCACCTGCCACCACACCGAGGTGCCGTCCTTGATCAGGCGCCATTGGCGCAAGGGATCTCCGGTGCCGGGGGGCTCGATCTTCACCACATCCGCGCCGAAATCGGCCAGGGTCTTGCCGCAGAAGGGGCCGGCGATGAGTTGACCCATTTCCACCACCCGAACGCCTTGCAGCGCTGAAGGGCTGGGGGTTGCGGGGGGGGCCGTGCTCATGGTTATTCCTCGTTGCCTGAACTCACGACGCGCACAGAAGGCCGCATGGGCTCGGGTTCTGAATCGAATCGGTCGAAGCCGCTGTAGCACAGGAAGTGGCGGTTGGAGGCGCGGCCGAAGAGCGTCATGCCCAAGCGCGTGGCCAGGTCGTGCCCCATCTGCGTGACGCCGTTGCGCGAAACGATCATCGGCACGCCCATGTGCGCGGCCTTCATCACCATCTCGCTGGTCAGGCGGCCGGTGGTGTAGAAAAGCTTGTCGCCCCCCTTCACGCCCTGCAAGGCCATCCAGCCGGCGATGGCATCGATGGCGTTGTGGCGGCCCACATCCTCCACGAACATCAGCAGTTCCGAGCCCTTGAACAGCGCACAACCGTGCACGCTGCCGGCGCGGCGGTGCACGCTGTCCTGTTGGCGCATGGCCTCCAACACGCTGTGCAGCGTGCTTTGCCGAATGCGGGCGGAAGCGGCGTCGGGCAGCACGATGGCCTCCAACCCCGCCATCACGTCACCGAATACCGTGCCCTGGCCGCAACCAGTGGTCACCACCCGTTTGGCGGTGCGCGCTTCGATGTGCTCGATCCCCACGCGCGTTTTCACTGCAGCGGCCGATACCTCCCAGTCCACGGTGATGGACTCGACATCGGCCGGGGTTGCAATCAGGCGTTGGTTGAGCAGATAGCCCAAGACCAACAACTCGGGTGCCGAGCCCAGCGTCATCAGGGTCACCAGCTCCCGCTTGTCCACGAACACGGTGAGCGGCCGCTCGATGGGTATGGCGATGGCGCGGCGCTGCCCGTACTCATCGAGTATCTCGATTTCCCGCGTGAGGGCTGCACCGGCCTGCGTCATGTGCGGCAAGGGTGTGGCGTTCTCGGTAACAGGTTGCAGGCCCAGCATTCCAGGATTGTCCCCCAGGCCGCATCGCCCTTGCACCATATGGTTTCGGGGCCGCCGGGCAGGCGTGTAGCATCGCCTGCTGCGCTTCTTGGAAGCCTTCCTCAAAGCACCATGGAGACCCTAGCATGATCGTCGGCACCGCCGGCCACATTGACCACGGCAAGACTTCCCTCGTCAAAGCACTGACGGGCGTGGACGCCGACCGGCTCAAGGAGGAGAAGGAACGCGGCATCACGGTGGACCTGGGTTTTGCCTACCAGGCTCAGGCCGATGGGCAGGTGCTTGGCTTTGTGGATGTGCCTGGACATGAGAAGCTGGTGCGCAACATGCTGGCCGGCGCCACCGGCATCGACCATGTGATGCTGGTGGTGGCTGCAGACGACGGGCCCATGCCGCAAACCCGCGAGCATTTGGCCATTCTGGATTTGCTGGGCTTGAAGCGCGGCGTGGTGGCCCTGAGCAAGTGCGACCTGGTGGACGCCACCCGCCTGGAACAGGTGGGCCAGGAGATTCGCTCGCTGCTGGGCAGTACCGCATTGGCCGAGGCCCCGCTGCTGCCGGTCTCCAGCATCAGTGGTCAGGGGCTGGAGGCCCTGCGGGCGCACCTGGACACCGCGCGGCAGGAGGCCCCTGCAAGGGCACTGGATGGGCACTTCAGGCTGGCCGTTGACCGCAGCTTCACGCTTTCGGGCATCGGCACGGTGGTGACCGGCACGGCGGTGAGCGGCCGCGTGCGCGTGGGCGACAAACTGCGCCTGAGCCCTTCAGGCCTGGAAGTGCGCGTGCGCGGCCTGCATGCGCAGAACCGCAGCGCTGATGAAGGTGTGGCCGGCCAGCGCCTGGCCATCAACCTCGTGGGTGTGGAGAAGCAGCAGATTCAACGCGGCCACTGGCTGGTGCATGAAGCGCTGCATGCGCCCACTCAACGCATGGCGGCTCGATTGCGCCTCTTGCCTTCCGAAGCCAAGGCCCTGGCGCATTGGACACCGGTGCACCTGCACCTGGGCGCTGAGGATGTGACCGCCCGCGTGGCCCTGCTCGAAGGCGGCGCCCTGCAGCCCGGCGGGCATGCGCTGGTGCAGTTCGACCTGGACCGCCCCATCGGCGCACTGCGCGGGGACCGCTTCATCATCCGCGACCAGTCGGCCCTGCGCACACTGGGCGGCGGGCAGGTGGTGGACCCCTTCCCGCCCCCCACACGTCGCCACCGCACGCAGCTGGTGCAGGCGCTGCAGGCCATGGAAGCGCCCACGCCGCAGGCCGCACTGCAGGCCCTGCTGGCCTTGGAGTCGCCCTACGGCATTGAACGGCGCAGCTTCGGCCTGGCCTGGAACCTGGTGCCGCCGGTGCTGCAGGAGGTGGAGCAGGCCGTGGCGGCAGCCCTTCCCCACGCCACCATAGGCGAAGGCGAGACCGCCCTGTGGTTCGCCCAGGTGCAGTTGGCGCGCTACCGCGAACGCATCACCGAAGCCCTGGCCGCGCACCACCGGCGCACGCCGGACAGCCCGGGCCTGAGCCAGGAGCAGCTTACCCGCCAGGTGCGCGACAAACCCGCGGCGGCCGTGTTCGCGCTGTTGCTGGCGCAGTTGGTGAAGGACGGCGCACTGCGGCGCAATGGCGCGGCACTGGCCCTGGCCGGGCACGAGGCCACTCTGCAGGGCGCGGAAAAGCTGATCTGGGAGCGCATCAAGCCCTGGCTGGATGAAGGCGGGTTCCTGCCGCCGCGGCTGACCGAACTGCTGGAGCGCGATCGCACCCTGCGCAAAGACCAGGTGATGCGCACGCTGCAGCGCCTGCAACGCATGGGCAAACTGCACCCGGTGGGCGCCGAATACTGGTTCCAGACCGAACAGATGTTGGCGCTGTCCCTGCGTGCCAAGGCCCTGGCCGATGCCGACCCCAACCACCGATTGAACGTGCGGGACCTGAGGGAATCCGTGGGCGTGAGCCGCCACCTGTCGGTGCCTTTGGTAGAGTACTTCGATGAAATCGGCTTGACCGAGCGCGATGCGGTGGGGCGGCACTTCAAACGCGACCCCCGCAAGATGTTCGGCGGCTGATCCGATTGCCGCAGGAGGCGGATCGTCCCCCGGTGGGGCGTCCGGTCTGCAAAACCGGGTGGGGCCGCGCAGCGGTCCCAGGTGGGTTCGACTCCCACCCACCTCCGCCAACTTGATTGCGTGCATGCAGAACACGACAGCGCAACGCCCGCCCTCGATGGACCGGCTGCTCGAACGCCCTGCGCTTCGAGCCTTGCAAATGGCCCATGGCCGTCAACCTACACTGAAGGCTGCGCGTGCCGCGCTGGACGCCTGGCGCGAGAGTGGCTCACCGTTTGAACCCGAAGCCTTCGACTCGGTGGTGGACGAGGCACTTCGCCGCGAAGCGCAGGCCGCGCTGCGTCCGGTGTTCAACCTCACCGGCACGGTGCTGCATACCAACCTGGGCCGCGCGGTGATGGCACCCGAGGCCATCGAAGCCGTGATGGCCGTGATGCAGGGCTTCAGCAATCTGGAATTCGACCTGGCCCGCGGCGCCCGTGGCGACCGGGATGATCACATCGAGGGCCTGCTGCGCGAATTCACCGGCGCCGAAGCGGCCACCGCCGTGAACAACAACGCCGCCGCGGTAATGCTGGTGCTCAGCGCCCTGGCCGAGAAGAAGGAAGTGCCGGTGTCGCGGGGCGAACTGGTGGAGATCGGCGGCGCCTTCCGCATCCCCGACATCATGCGCCGCGCGGGTTGCAAGCTGGTGGAGGTGGGCACAACCAACCGCACCCATCTGCGCGACTTCGAAGAGGCCTTCGGGCCCAAGACCGGCCTGGTGATGAAGGTGCACACCAGCAACTACCAGGTTCAGGGTTTCACAGCGGCCGTGCCGCCCCCGGAATTGGCCGCGCTGTGCCACCGCCACGGCATCCCGTTTGCGGAAGACCTGGGCGCGGGCACCCTGGTGGACCTGACCCGTTGGGGCCTGCCGCACGAGCCCACGCCGGCCCAGTCGATTGCCGCCGGCGTGGATGTGGTCACCTTCAGCGGCGACAAGCTGCTGGGCGGCCCGCAAGCCGGCCTGATCGTGGGCAGGAAGGACCTGATCGCCCGCATCAAGAAGTGCCCGCTGAAACGGTCGATGCGCCTGGACAAGATGACGATTGCCGCGCTGGAAGCCACGCTTCGTCTGTACCGCGACCCCGACCGGCTGTCCCAGCGTCTGCCCGCACTGCGCCTGCTCACCCGTTCGCAGGCCGATATCCGGGCACAGGCCGAGCGCGTGCTTCCGTCCGTTCAGGCCGCGTTTGGCCAGCGGGCGGTGGTGCGTGTGGTTGAATGCCGAAGCCAGATCGGCAGCGGCTCGCTGCCGGTGGACCGCCTGGACAGCGCGGGATTGGCCATCGCCTCACCCACGGGCGGCAAGCGCTCTGGTGCATTCCCGGAACGCATCGCCCGCGCGCTGCGCGATTTGCCCATCCCGGTGGTGGGCCGGATCGAAGACGGCGAGGTCAGGTTGGATCTGCGCTGCCTGGACGGCGCGGAAACGGAACCACGATTCCTGCAGCAGCTGGCGCTGCTGGCGCCACTGCCAAAACCGTGACCGGCTCGGAGGGCACGAGGTGCAACACATGAACGATCTCTGCGCTGCTTTCTGCGGGAGCCGTCCCCTTCCCTGAGCCCTGATCGCCGCGCCGTTCAGGCGCGGATGCCATGCCGATGGCTCCACCTGTCGGGGCCGATGGCATGGGCGCTGATGCCTCGTTCGAGGCAGCGTGCACTGCCTCATGCGGCTCGTACGTGAGGGTGGGTGCATCGCCCGGCTGTTGTGGCGCGGCTGGCAGCTCAATCCCCGGCTCAATCCCCGGCTCAGCTCCCGGCTCCACCCCAGGTTCATCCCGCGCCTCACCTTGCGGGCTTGCCGTCGGCGCATCGGGCGGGGGCAGATCCTGGTCCTTCAACTCGTCGTCAATCAAGCCCATGGCACGGGCCTGCACCAGCGTCTTCATCACCGCCAGCGACAAGGGCTGGGGGGTGTTGTAGTCGTCGATATAAACATCCAGGCCGTCCATCACATTGAAATGGGGGTCGGAATGGAAGAGCTTCTTGAAGGCCGCGTTGCGCACCTCGGGGTCCACATCCCGGGCCACGAAGTTTCGGTAGTCCGATGAGGCGTCCAGCTGTTCGACATCGTCCAGCGTGGGCCGGGGCCGAGTTTGCGCAGGGCTCACGGGGCCGTCTGCAACCGCATCGGGCACTGCCGCGCTTGACGCTTGAAGGGCCTCGATGGCGCGTGGTGATGCAGCCTCAGCGTTCAAGGCAGGCGAGGCGGCAGGAGTTGCTGGCACTGTCTTCGCTGAAGACTGTTCGGCGGCTTCACCACCGTGGCGCACCTGCGCCTTGCGGCGGGACCACCGCGAGAAGAACCCGCTGTCGGTATCGTCTGGGCTGTTCATCGTGCTTGGTTCGGGCTGGAGCCGATCAGCCCTCGCCGTCGTCCATCTGGGCCTGCAGGCGCCGGGCCTGGCGGTCGCGTTCCTCCGGGCTCAGGAACGACATCGCGCGCACCTTGCGTTTTTCGTCGGGCACGAAATGTTCGTTCGTGTAGACCTGCAACCACTGGCACAACTCCGGCGCCAAGGGCACGCTTTCCACCTGCTCGCCGGCAAACAAGCGGCGGTCAGCCTCAATGTAGGACACGCTGGCCGCCGTCACCTCCATCATCGAATCGTCACCGTCCACCGGACGGTAGGACACGAACCAGCACGGGTTGCCCGAGGTGAGGTTGAGGAAGTACCCCTTGCACTCGTCCGCAAACAGCTCCAGCGCAAAGCCGGGGTACAGCCACCGCGAGACGCGCCCCTCTTCAAACACCTTGCGCATCTCACCACCGAAAGCGGCCTCGTGGGGCACGACTTCCAGCACCCGGAAAGACCAGTCCTGCCAGGCATTGGGCTGGGCGGTTCTCTCGAGCACGACAGCCACCTCGATGCGTGGCCGCGGAGTGCCGGGGGCGCGAGTGGCCCCCGAAGGTGCGCTGCAGTCTTGCAAGAAGGGCGTGCCTGCGGGCCGGGTCGACGGCCCGGTCAGGACTTCTTCGGCGCAGCCGCTGCAGCCGCTGCAGCCGGTACAGCCGCCGCAGGCTTGGCGCCAGCTGCGGGTGCGGCCGCAGCCGGTGCAGCCGCCACCGCCGGCGTGTAGCTGAAGGGGCCCGGGTCCGCGCAGGGCGGCGTGGGCTGCGGGCTCACCGGCTTGCCGGCCTTCTTCTGTGCGGCAGCGTACTTGGCGGCCACATCGTTCATCGACTGGCACAGCTTGAAGTCGGCCACCTTGTTGCCGTGGGCGGTCTTGGCAGCGGCCTCGGCGGCCTTGGCCTTGGCTTCGTCGCTGGGCGGCGGCAACTTGGCCGCGGCGAAGCCGGCCGCAGCCGCAACGCTCAAGGCCAGCAGTGAACGGATGAATGTGGAGGTGTTCATGTCGGGATGCTCCTTCAGTCCAATCAGGCGCTGGTCTTGGCCACTGCGGCGCCGCCAGCCTCGGGCGGGGTGCGCTGCGCAGGGATCTTGCCGGCCTTGATGTCGTCGTACCAGAGTTCGTGATGTTCCTTGGCCCATGCCTCGTCTACGTAGCCGGTGCGCATGGCCTTGTAAGCGCCGTCCATGCCCAGTGTGCCAATGTAGATATGGCCCGCAAACATGGCCATCATCAACACCGTGGCCACACCGTGCACCATGTGTGCCACCTGCATGTCGGTGCGCAGGTACTGCAGGCCCGGGATCACCTTGTCCAGCCACAGGCCCGACACCACCACGATGGCGCCCAGGAAGAACACACCGGCCCAAAACACCACCTTCTCGGCCGCGTTGAACCGATGGGAAGGCACCTCGTTGCCGCTGAGCAAGCCACCTCCCTTGAGCAGCCAATTCAGGTCACCCTTGCTCGGCCAGTTGTCCTTCAGGAAGGTGAAGAACACGATGGCCAGTGACACCGCGAACAGCGGGCCGGCGAAGTTGTGGGCGTTCTTCAACAGATAGGTCAGCCAACCGAACAGCGTGCTGCCGATGATGGGCAACAGGAAGTACTTGCCCCAGGCCATCACAATGCCGGAGACGGCCAGCGTCACGAAGGCGATGGCGTTGGTCCAGTGTGCCGCCCGTTCAAACGGAGTGAAGCGTTCAATCACACGCCCGGTGTCGGTGCTGTGGCCACCGAGCTTGCCCACGCGCCAGTAGAACAGCGCGATGGCCAAGCCCACGATGAACAGCAGCGAGCCGCCGTAGGGGATGATGATCTTGTTGCGCACCTGGCGCCAGGCTTCGCCAGCGTTGGTGTAGTCCGACCCGGGGTACTGGGTGAATTTCTGCACCAACACGCCCATCTCGCTGCCGGGCAGCGAGGTGGTGCCCGGCGTGGTGCCGGAATCGTGCACGCCGCGCCAGAAGGGCGCGTTGTTGCCCGGCTGCGTCTTGGAACGCTCGGCCGTATTCTCATCGGCCTTGGGTTCGGCCGGTGCCACGAAGCCCGCAGGCGGCCCGTTCTTATCGGTCGCCGCGGCCGCCGCGGGACCCGCGGGTGCTTGCGCCCAGGCACTGGAAGCTGCGGCTGCACAAAGCGCCACACCCGCCAAGCCGGCACGCAAATTCGTCAAGTAGGAAGACAAGCTTGTCATCACCACTCCATCAAATTGGTCGGGGCCCGCACCACCTCATCACGCCACGCGATGAAGCAGCGGCGAGCCCCGGAACAGGTCATCAACGCTGGTATTCGTTCTGACCCTTGTTGCGCTCGCGCATCTGACCTTCCCAGCTGGTCTTGTCGCCGGCCTTCCAGCCCTGCTCCGAGAACCCGCCGACGGTTGAGCCGCTGTAGGCGGTGGCGTCAACCTTGCGCTGGGTGGCGGTCTGCGGCTCTTCGCCGCAGCCCGACACCATCAACGCCGTGCCGATGCCCACTGCCACAGCCAGGATGGCGCCCGGCTTCATGCCTTGCTCCCCTCGGCGGGCTTGCCGCCGCTGGGTTTGCCGTAGGCCGTGCCCCAACCCCACACTTCCGAGCCCTTGCCGCGTTGCAGCACGCGGGTGCGGAAGATGTCGGCCACGATGTCGCCATCACCGCCCAGAAGGGCCTTGGTGGAGCACATCTCGGCGCAGATGGGCAGCTTGCCTTCCGCCAGGCGGTTGCGACCGTATTTGTCGTTTTCCGCTGCAGAGCCGTTGGCCTCGGGGCCGCCGGCGCAGAAGGTGCACTTGTCCATCTTGCCGCGCAAGCCAAACGCACCGTTGGTGGGGAACTGCGGTGCACCGAAGGGGCACGCATAGCTGCAGTAGCCGCAGCCGATGCACACATCCTTGTCGTGCAGCACCACACCGTCATCGGTGCGGTAGAAGCAGTCCACAGGACACACCGCCATGCAGGGCGCATCGCTGCAGTGCATGCAGGCCACCGAAATGCTGCGTTCCTGGCCCACCACGCCGTCGTTGAGGGTAACCACGCGGCGGCGGTTCACACCCCAGGGGACATCGTGCTCGGCCTTGCAGGCAGTGACGCATCCATTGCACTCGATGCAGCGCTCCGCATCACATATGAACTTCATTCGTGCCATGTTGTGACTCCGAATCCCTTTCGATCAATGGACATCAGGCCGCGCGTTCGACTTGGCAGACCGTGGTCTTGGTCTCTTGCATCATCGTGACGATGTCGTAGCCGTAGGTGGTGCCGGTGTTGACGGCCTCACCCCGCACGATCGGCGCCGCGCCCGAGGGGTAGTAGTTCTTCATGTCCACACCCTGCCACGAACCCGCGAAGTGGTACGGCATGAAGGTGGTCGTCTTGTCCACCCGTTCGGTCAACATCGCACGCACCTTCAACTTGGCGCCGGTAGGCATGGTCACCCACACCCATTCGCCGTTGCGGATGCCGCGGTCGTTGGCCGCTGCCGGGTTGATTTCGATGAACATGTCCTGCTGCAGCTCGGCCAGGTAGCGGTTGGAACGCGTCTCGTCGCCACCACCCTCGTACTCGACCAAACGGCCGGATGTGAGGATGAGCGGGAAGGACTTGCCCA
>CAMCTE010000040.1 GCA_945878385.1 Azohydromonas lata NBRC 102462
CGGCCGCACGCAGGCGCTGGCCGCCTCGGCCATCGGTGTGGTGGTGGGCTTCTACGACGGCGTCTTCGGCCCGGGTACCGGCAGCTTCTTCGTGTTCGCCATGGTGCGGCTGCTGGGCTGGGATTTTCTGCACGCCTCGGCAGGTGCCAAGCTGCTCAATACGGCCACCAATGCCTCGGCCCTGGTGCTGTTCGCCTTCAGCGGCCATGTGTGGTGGCAGTTGGCGGCCGTGATGGCCGTGGCCAATATGGTGGGCAGCCTGCTGGGCACGCGGCTGGCACTGCGGCACGGCTCGGCCCTGATCCGTCGATTCTTCATCGGCGTGGTCACCCTGCTGATCTTCAAGACGGGCTACGATGCCTGGCTGGCCTGAAGGAGGAAGAACATGAACGCACCCGAACGCCTGACCCTGCTCGAACCCACGGCGCTGCAGGGCTTTGCCGATGAACGCTGGGACCAGGCCATCGTGCCGGCCCTGCAGGACTACATCGCCATCCCCGCCAAGAGCCCGATGTTCGACGCCCAGTGGGCGCAACAGGGCCTGCTGGACAAGGTGGCCCGCGACGCGGCGGCCTGGGTGGAATCGCGCAAGGTCGAAGGCCTGAAGCTGGAGATCATCCGCCTGGAAGGCCGCACGCCCATCATCTTCTTCGAGGTGCCCGCGCGCGGCGCCAACACCAGCGGCCAGACGGTGCTGATGTACGGCCATCTGGACAAGCAGCCCGAATTCAACGGCTGGCGTTCCGACCTGGGCCCCTGGGCGCCCAAGTTGGAAGACGGCAAGCTCTATGGCCGCGGGGGCGCAGACGACGGCTACGCGGTGTATGCGGCCATCACCGCACTGGAGGCCCTGGACCGCCAAGGCGCCTCGCGCCCGCGCGTGGTCGGCCTGATCGAGACCTGCGAGGAAAGCGGCTCCTACGACCTGCCGGCCTACATCGAGGCGCTCAAGCCCCGCCTGGGCGATGTGAGCCTGGTGGTGTGCATGGACTCGGGCGCGGGCAACTACGAGCAGCTGTGGCTGACCACCAGCCTGCGCGGCATGGTCTCGGGCGTGCTGAAGGTGGAGATCCTCACCGAAGGCATCCACTCGGGTGACGCCAGTGGCCTGGTGCCTTCATCGTTTCGCATCCTGCGCCAGGTGCTGGACCGTCTGGAAGATGCCCGCACCGGCCACCTGCTGCCCGAGGGCTTCCATTGCGACATTCCCGCCGAGCGCGTGGCGCAGGCCCAGACCACCGCGGGCATCCTGGGTGATGAGGTGTGGAAGCGCTTCCCCTGGGCCTGCGGCGCCGACGGCACCGCCGCCCTGCCCACCACCACCGACCCGGTGCAGGCCCTGCTCAACCGCACCTGGCGGCCCACGCTGTCGGTGGTGGGGGCCGACGGCTTTCCCGAACTGAAGAACGCGGGCAATGTGCTGCGGCCCCACACCGCGTTCAAGTTGAGCCTGCGCCTGCCCCCGCTGGTGGACGGCAACGAGGCCGCGCTGCGCCTGAAGGCCCTGCTGGAAGACAACGCGCCCTACAACGCCAAGGTCACCTTCGCGCCGGACGGGCGCGCCGGCGCCTTCGGCGCGACCGGCTGGAACGCGCCCGACATCGCCCCGTGGCTGATGAAGGCGCTGGACGGCGCTTCGCGCACGCACTATGGCGCGCCGGTGGGCTTCATCGGCCAAGGCGGCACCATCCCACTGATGAGCATGCTGGGCAAGGGCTTCCCCAAGGCGCAGATGATGGTGTGCGGCGTGCTGGGCCCCAAGAGCAATGCGCACGGGCCCAACGAGTTCCTCCATGTGCCCTATGCCAAACGCCTGACGGCCTCGGTGGCGCAGGTGATGGCAGCGCACCCTTGAACTGTCGCCGGCCCTCTGGGTGTGCCGGGGTGGGGCTCAGCGCAGTGTGTAGCCCTGCTCCAGCGCGAAGCCCGACAGCGGCTCGATGAGCGGCAGCAGCGGCGCCAATTCGCGGTAGCGCAACACCACCTTGGTGGCGTAGGCGAAGAAGCGCGGCAGGTCCTGTGCGTAGCGGGCCTTGCCGTCGCGGTGCTTCAAGCGGCAGAAGATGCCCAGCACCTTCAGGTGCCGCTGAAGGCCCATCCATTCCAGGGCGCGCCAGAACTCACCGAAATCATCCTGCACCGGCACGCCGGCATCGCGGGCCTGTTGCCAGTACCGCACGGCCCAGTCGATCTCGCGCTCTTCGTCCCAGCTGATGAAGGCGTCGCGCAGCATGGAGGCTGCGTCGTAGGTGATGGGCCCGCGCACCGCGTCCTGGAAGTCCAGGATGCCCAGTTGTTCGCCGCACACCATCAGGTTGCGCGGCATCCAGTCGCGGTGCACCGCCACCAAGGGCTGGGCCAGCGCGCTGTCGATCAGCCGCGCCGTCACCCGGTCCCAGGCCTTTTGCTGGGCCTCATTCCAGGTTTGGCCGAACTCGCGGCCCACGCACCACTCGGGAAACAGGTCCAATTCACGGCGCAGCAGGGCCTCGTCATAGGCCGGCCATTCGCCCGGGTCCATCCGCTGTTGCCACTGCACCAGCGCGCTGCCCACGCGGCGCATCAGGGCGTCGGCCATCGAAGGGTCGCCCTGCTCTTCAGACCGCTGCAGCATGGGCAGCAGCAGGCCACGGCCCAGGTCGCTGAGCAGCACGAAACCCTGCGTTTCGTCAGCGGCCAGCACCTGCGGGCCATGCAGGCCAGCCGCCTGCATTTGGCGAGCCAGCCGCACGAAGGGCACCACGTCTTCCAGGGGCGGCGGCGCGTCCATGACGATCCCGCTGCCCGACGGCCCCTGCTGCAGGCGCAGGTAGCGCCGGAAGCTGGCATCGGCCGAGGCGGGCTGCAGCGTGTGGGGGCGCAGGTCCATGGGCCCGACCCATGAGGCAAGCCACTGTTCGAAGGCCGCGTGGCGGGCGGGGTCGGCCCAAGAGACCGGGGCCGGAGCAGAAGAAGGTTCGGTCATGGCGGGGTGGCTAAACTCAGTCGATTCTAGTGATGAGCCCTACCGCCCCCCGCCTGCACCCTGCCCGCGCCTGCTCCCCGGTGGCTGCGGGCGTGGCCCTGCTGTTGCTGAACCTGCTGGCCGGGTACGGCAGACCTGCCGGCGCGCAGCCGCGGCCGCCTGCGGTGGCCCCGCGTGAAGCGACGGTGCTGGAGGCCCAGACCCTGCAGGGCGCACCCGGCGGCACCACCGAGGCGCGCGGCCAGGTTCGCCTGGGGCAGGGCGCGGTTCGGATGGACGCGCCGGAACTGGTCTACGACGCAGCCCGCAGCGTGGTCCTGATTCAGGGTGGTGGCGTTCGCTGGGCCCGCGGGCGCGACCTGCTGCAGGGCGAATCGGGCGAATTCGACTTGGACCGCACGGCCGGCGAGTTCCGGCTGCCGCGCTTTTTCTTCGGGCTTTCGATGGCCGGAGGCAGCGGGTCGGTGCTGCGGGTACTGGACGGCGACCGCATGGAAATCCGCGATGCGCGGTTGACCAGTTGCCTGGCCGATGAGGCGGGACGCCCCATGCGCGAGGCCGGGGCACGGCCCGGCGTGACGCGAGCCCCTGAGGCACTGCCTGCATTGGCGGCCGACTCCCTGCGCGCGTTGGAGCAACTCGCGGCTTCACCGGCCCTGCCGGTGCCGCCACGCGCCGACGACTCACCGGGCTGGGAACTGCGCAGCCCGCGCATCCTGCTGGACTTCGAGCGCCAGGAAGGCCTGGCCGAAAACGCGCAGCTGCGCTTCCAGGGCCTGCCGCTGCTGTTGCTGCCGCGGCTGAGCTTCCCCTTGGGCGACGCCCGGCGCAGCGGCTGGCTGCCACCCACGGCCCGCGCCGATACGCGCAGCGGCTTTGAGGTGAGCGCGCCTTACTACTTCAACCTGGCTCCCCACTACGACGCCACGGTGACGCCGGTGCTGGCCACGCGGCGCGGGCCCGCGGTGGAGTTGGAGTGGCGCCAGATGGGCCTGACCCAGGCCGGGCTGCTGCAAGTGCACCAGGTGCCCTTGGACCAGGAGCGGGAACGATCGCGCCACGCGGTGTACTGGCAACAGCGGTGGGCGGCATCGGGCTTGCAACTCAGCACCGAAGGGCTGCGGGTGTCCGACGACGACTACTGGAAAGACTTCGACCACACGCAGACCTTTCAGCGCCGCACCTTCAGTGTGCTCAACCTGGGCGAAGCCCCCAGTGCCGAACGCAGCCAGGCCAACCTGCAGCCGCGCCTGTTGGCGCAGACGGCACAAGCGGAGCGCCCCTGGCAATGGGGTGCAGCCGCCGGCCTGGCCTATGCCCGCGTGCAGCACTGGCAAGTGCTGCAGGGCACCGACCCCAACGGCGCCTTCATTTCGCCCTTCCAGCGCAGCCCACAGGTGGGCGTGACGGCGATGGCCCCGCTGTGGGGAGGGATGGACCTCGCGCTGGAAACCGAGGTGAACCGCTTCACCCGACCGGACATGGCCTTGGACCTGGCACCCCAACTGCGCAACGGCCAGCGCTGGCACGCACTGGCCAGCGTGAGCCGCCCATGGATCGGGCCGGCCGGCTGGCTGATTCCCAAACTCAGCCTAAACGCTGCGAGTTACCGCTTGGAGGCCGCCAGCGCCGCAGCAGTTGCCTTGGGCAGCGATGCCTTGTCGCGCACCATTCCCACCCTGAGCGTGGACGGAGGCCTGAATTTCGAGCGCCGCTGGAGTCTTTCACAACGGCCACTGGTGCAGACGCTCGAGCCCCGCCTGGTGTACGTGAATACGCCCATGCGCGACCAGCGCGAATTGCCCAACTTCGACGCGGCCCCCAAGGAGTTCAACAGCACCTCCATCTTCAGTGAAAACGCGTTCTCCGGGATCGACCGGGTGTCCGACGCGCACCAGGTGACGATGGGCATGACCACGCGAACGCTGGACTCGGCATCGGGTGCCGAATTCGTCAGAGGCTCGATTGCGCAGCGTGTGCAGTTTCGCGACCAAACCACCACCCCCGCAGGGACGGTGGCCAACCAGCGCCTTTCGGATGTGCTGATGGCGGCCACCGTGGGCCTGAGCCCAAACTGGGGATTGGATGGCACCGTGCAGTACAACCCCGACCTGGCACGCACCACCCGCTCGGTGCTGACGATGCGCTACCAGCCGCGCCTGAACACCACGCTGCTGGCCTCTTACCGCTACGCGCGCGACTTGGCCGAAACCGTGGAACTGCGGGCCAATTGGCCGTTGTGGACCCGCACCACCGGCACCGGCAGCAACGACTGCACACTGCTGGTGACGGGAGCCTCGCGGCTGAACTACAACACGCGGGAAGGCCGCCTGGCCGACAGCCTGGCGGGTTTGGAGATGGATGCCGGGTGCTGGATCATGCGGCTGGGGATGCAGCGGCAATCCACGGGCGTTACCGAAGTGGTCACCCGGCTGATCTTCCAGTTGGAGCTTTCGGGCCTGACCCGTTCGCGGGCCAATCCGCTGCGTTTCTAGGCGCTGCCGCTTGCACGACAATACAGCCAAGATGACCCACCCTTCGAACCCTGGCCGCATGGCCCAATCGGCTGCCAAGGCCCCGTGGATGCTTGCAGCCGCGCTGTGGTGTGGCGCACCGCTGGCTTTGGTGCCGCCAGCATCGGCGCAAACCACCGCGCCCACCTCGGCCGTCAAGGCCCGCATGGCCGACTACATCGTGGCCGTGGTGAACCAGGAATCGGTGACGGCCTTCGAGGTGCGTCAACGCGTTCAACGCATCCAGGCCGAAGGGCAGCGCACCGGTGCCCGGATGCCCGAGGCTGCGCAACTCGAGCGCGAGGTGCTGGATTCCCTCATCGACGAACGCGCCATCCTGAGCCAGGCCCGCGAAGGCGGCATTCGGGTGGACGACGGCGATGTGGAGCGCGCGCTGGCCAACATCGCCGCGCAAAACCAGATCTCGGTGGTGACCCTGCGCGACCGCATGGTCTCCGAGGGCATGGATTTCAACCGCTTCAGGGCCACGGTGCGCGAGCAGATCATCGTGGAGCGCATGCGCGAACGCGAGGTGTCCCAGCGCGTGCGCATCACCGACACCGAAGTGGAAGACTTCATCGAGAAGCAGCGCGGGCAGCGCGCCGGCGAAGTGGAATACAACATCGCGCAGATCCTGATTGCGGTGCCCGAAGGCGCTTCGGCAGCGGTGTTGGCCGAGCGCCGTGCACAGGCCGAAAGCGCGATGGCCCGGGTGCGCGGGGGTGAAGACTTTGCTGCAGTGGCCAAGGCGGTCTCGCAGGATGCCAACCGCGAGCGCGGCGGCGAAATCGGGTTGCGCCCGGCCGACCGCTTGCCCGACCTGTTCCTGGAAACCGTGCGGCCGCTGAGTGCCGGTGCACTGGTGCCCACCTTGGTGCGCAGCGGTGCGGGCTTTCATGTGCTCAAACTCGTCGAACGCCGCGAAGGATCCGCGTTCCGGGTCACCCAAACCCGAGCACGGCACATCCTGCTGCGCGTGAGCGACGCCAGCAACCGCGACGCCGCCGTGCGCCAGATGCGCGAATGGCGCACACAGATTGAACGCGGCACCCGCCGCTTCGAAGACATCGCCCGCGAACGGTCCGAAGATGGCAGCGCGCCGTCCGGTGGTGACTTGGGCTGGGCCAGCCCAGGCCAGTTCGTGCCCGAGTTTGAGCAGGCGATGACGGCGTTGCCGCCTGGCGGCTTGTCCGAGCCGGTGGTCTCTCGGTTTGGTGTGCATTTGATTCAGGTGACCGAGCGCCGTGATGTGGCCCTGGACAACAAGCAACTGCGCGACCAGGCCCGTGCGGCACTGCGCGAGCAGAAGTTCGAGGAAGCCTACGGCGAGTGGCTCAAGGAGATGCGGGCCCGCGCCTATGTGGAGCGCCGCGAGGCGCCGCAGCTCTAAGCCCGCGGCATGGGGCATGTCGCACGCAAGCGCTTCGGCCAGCACTTTCTGGCCGACTCGGGGGTGATTGACGACATCGTACGGGCCATTGGGCCCGAGCCCGGTCAGGCACTGGTGGAGATTGGTCCTGGCCTGGGCGCCCTGACTGCCCCGCTGCTGCAGCGCTGCAAGGCGATGACCGTGGTTGAACTGGACCGCGATCTGGCCGCGAGGCTGCGCAAGCGCGACGGCCTGACGGTGGTGCAAGCCGATGTGCTGACGGTGGATTTCGGCGGCTTGGCCGATGCAGCCGGCCAGGCCCTGCGCGTGGTGGGCAACCTGCCCTACAACATCTCCACGCCCATCCTGTTTGCCCTGCTGCCCTGGGCGCACCGCATTCAGGACCAGCACTTCATGCTGCAAAAGGAGGTGGTGGACCGCATGGCCGCGCGCCCGCAGACCGGCGACTATGGGCGCCTGTCGGTGATGCTGCAGTGGCGTTACGAGGTGGAGGCGCTGCTGGATGTGCCGCCCGAGGCCTTCGACCCGCCGCCGCGGGTGGATTCCACCGTGGTGCGCCTGCTGCCGCGGCCCGATGCCGCACCGGTGGACCCCGGCCTTTTCGAGGAGATGGTGCAGGTGGCGTTTTCGCAGCGGCGCAAGCTGCTGCGGCACACGCTGGGGCGCTGGATCGAAGCCCGTGGCTCTGACTTGCCCTTCGATTTGCAGCGCCGAGCCGAAGAAGTGCCGGTGGCCGAGTTTGTGGCCTTGGCACTGGCCGCAGGTGCGGCCGCAACCCCAGGCGTGGCCCCGACCTGAGGCCCCGAAACACCTTGCACCAAGCAAAACGGCCGGTGTCACCGGCCGTTTTTTCGTGCCGGGCCACAGGCGCCCGGGCGATGCCCCGCTCAGGCGGCGTTGAGCCACATGGCCGTGTCGAAGGCACTGCTCATCATGGGCATGTTGGCGCTGAAGGTGGGGCCCGTGCTGGTTTTGGCAGCAGGCTTGGCCTTGGTTTCGGGCACCGGTGCCGGCGTTTCAGCCACCTTGTCCCAGGCGGTGTTGTCCGAGTGGGACACCGCAAAGGAATAGAAGCAGCGGAAGGGAATCTTGCGCTCGGCCCAGAAGTCGGCCGCGTCGCGGAAGACATCCAACAGTTGTTCCCGGGCCTCGCGGTCGAAGCCGCGGTTGTCGGGCAACTGCTCGAGAACGACCACGAAGCCACGCTGAGAGCCGGCCTTGTGGACCAGGTCGGTCATGCAGTCATAGAGGCTGTCGAGGTTCTTGCCGAAATGCGAGGGGAACAGAAAAGCCTGCGCAATCTGTTCGAGCAATTCCTGCTTGGATTGCGCCTCGGTGACATTCGCATACAGAAAGTGGTGCCCGGCGTCCTGCGCGGCACGCATCAGGTCGTCCACCCGGTAGGCCCGAATGGCCTGCACGATGTTGGGACGGACGGTCTGCAACAACATGTTCTCAATCCTCCGAAGGTCTCAGCAAAAGAGCGTCTCGGCGTTCACTGGGCGATGCGGGCAAAGCTCGCATAGTGATCGGCCGTGTAGTAACAGACTTCAGGGCGTACCGGCGGTTCGCCGCCGCACACGATGCGCCGCGCTCCCCGGTTTTTCGCTCCCGGGGTGGCCACCGTGTATTCGCGGTAGAACCCCCGGGCCTTGCCGGGCAGCAGGCGTTCGCGGTTGCCGAACACGGTGCCGTCCTTGTCGTGCGGGAAGGGCCCGCCGGTCAAGATCAGCCGATGCGTGTCACGGGCTTCCTGAGGCAGGGCCTGCAGGCTGACCGTGGGCAACTCGAAAGCGGGATCTGGCCGCGCTTGGGCCACCGGCACTGCCGACAGCCCAATTCCTGCCCACAGCGTGGTGGCCAAAGCCCATTGGCCGAGGCGGGAAGTGCGGCGAGAAACCCTGTTCGTGGTCGGATCAGGGGAAGCGAGCCCCCACTGACGAGGGGACTTGGCCGACGATGATCCGGCGGTCAAAAACACGGGATTACCCTTAATCTGCTGACAGAAATGATATCGGAGATGGGTCAAAACCTCAAGTCATGACCCCGTGTCAATCAGCAAAAAAGGGTTATCAGTGTTTACTCACTTCCGCTAGAGACACTTGTCTTGAATGAATGCACTATATTGGTGCTACCGAAGTGCATTGGCATCGGCCACCGTCAGCGCCGTCAAGTTCACGATGCGGCGCACCGTGGCCGACGGGGTGAGGATGTGCACGGGCTTGGCCGCACCCAGCAACACGGGCCCGATGGCAATGCCCCCGCCGGCAGCCGCCTTGAGCAGGTTGTAGGCGATGTTGGCCGAGTCGATATTCGGCAAGACCAGCAGGTTGGCCTCACCGGACAGGGTGGTGCGCGGCATCAGCGCCTTGCGGGCAGCGCCATCCAGGGCCAGGTCGCCGTGCATCTCGCCGTCCACTTCCAGCCAAGGCGCCTGCTCACGCAGCAGGGCCAGGGTCTGCCGCATCTTCGCCGCCGAGGGGTGGTCGCTGGTGCCGAAGTTGGAATGGCTGAGCAAGGCGGCCTTGGGTTGCACGCCGAAGCGGCGCATTTCCTCGGCCGCCATCGCGGTGATCTCACACAGCTCCTCGGGCGTGGGGTCGTCGTTCACATGGGTGTCCACCAGGAACACCTGACGGCCGGGCAGCATCAGGCCGTTCATGCAGGCATACACCGGCACATCCTGCGGGGTGGCCTGGCTGCCCCCCTTGCGACGGCCGATCACCTGGTTGATGTAGTGCAGGTGCTGTTGCGTGGTGCCCCAGGTGCCGCACAACATGCCGTCCACGAAGCCCTTGTGCAGCATCATGGCGCCAATGAGGGTGAGCCGGCGGCGCATCTCGATCTTGGCCATCTGCACCGTGATGCCCATGCGGTCGGTCATCGCGTGGTAGGTTTGCCAGAAGTCGCGGTAGCGGTCGTCGTGCTCGACATTGACGACCTCGTAATCGCGGCCCTCCAAGAGGCGCAACCCGAACTTCTCGATCCGCTGCGCGATGATGGCCGGCCTGCCGATGAGCGTCGGGCGGGCCAGGTTTTCGTCCACCACCACCTGTGCGGCACGAAGCACGCGCTCTTCTTCACCTTCGGCATAGGCCACGCGCTTGTTCTTGGCGCGCTTGGCGATATTGAAGATGGGCTTCATCGTGGTGCCCGATGCGTACACGAAGGCCTGCAACTTCTCGCGGTAGACGTCGAAGTCCTTGATCGGGCGGCGCGCCACGCCGGAGTCGGCCGCGGCCTTGGCCACGGCCGGGGCGATCTTCATCATCAGCCGTGGGTCAAAGGGCTTGGGAATCAGGTATTCCGGCCCGAAGCTCAAATTCGCACCCGCATAGGCTGCAGCCACCACTTCGCTTTGTTCCGCCTGAGCCAATTCAGCAATGGCGTGAACGGCTGCAATCTCCATCTCCACCGTGATGGTGGTGGCGCCACTGTCCAGCGCGCCACGGAAGATGTAGGGGAAACACAGGACATTGTTGACCTGGTTGGGGTAGTCGGTTCGGCCCGTGGCCATGATGGCGTCCTGCCGCACGGCCTGCACCTCGTCGGGCATGATTTCGGGCGTGGGGTTGGCCAGAGCAAAGATCAGTGGCGTGGCGGCCATCTTGGCCACCATCTCGGGCTTGAGGACTCCGCCTGCCGAAAGACCCAGGAACGCATCGGCGCCTTCGATGACCTCGGCGAGGGTGCGCTGGCTGGTTTCCTGTGCAAACTCGGCCTTATCGGGGTCCATCAATTCGGTGCGGCCCTTGTAGACCACGCCGGCCAGGTCGGTCACCCACACGTTCTCGCGCGGCAGGCCCAGCTTCACCAAAAGGCCCAGGCAAGCCAGGGCAGCGGCACCGGCGCCGGAGACCACCAGCTTGACCTTCTTGATGTCCTTGCCGATGACCTTCAAACCATTGAGAAAGGCCGCACCCACCACGATGGCCGTACCGTGCTGGTCGTCGTGGAAGACGGGAATCTTCATGCGCTCGCGCAGCTTGCGCTCGACATAGAAGCAGTCCGGCGCCTTGATGTCTTCGAGGTTCACGCCGCCGAAGGTGGGTTCGAGCGCGGCAATGATGTCCACGAGCTTGTCCACATTCTTCTCGTTGACCTCGATGTCGAACACATCGATGCCGGCGAACTTTTTGAACAGCACGCCCTTGCCTTCCATCACCGGCTTGGAGGCCAGCGGACCGATGTCGCCCAGGCCCAGCACGGCCGTGCCGTTGGTGATGACGGCCACCAGGTTGCCGCGCGAGGTGTAGCGGAAGGCGTTGTCGGGGTCGGCCACGATTTCCTCGCAGGCCGCGGCCACGCCGGGCGAATACGCCAGTGCCAAGTCCCGCTGGTTGACCAGCTGCTTGGTGGCGGCGATGGCCACTTTGCCGGGCGTGGGGAACTCGTGGTATTCGAGCGCCGCACGGCGCAGTTCGGCTCGTTTTTCTTCGGGGGTGGGCATGGCGGGTCCTGCTCAAGGCACGCGGCGGTGCCGGTATTGCTTGATTGTGCACCCGGGCACGCTTCGGTTTGTGCGGATCACCGCAGGGCCGCAAGTGGTCAATACTCGAACAGTGAAATTCGACCTCCCGCGCACCGGCCATCATGCCCTTCACAACACAGGCCGCAGCGGTGCCGGTGAACCGGCGCCGGGCGGCGGCGTGCGCCGCTGGGTGCTGTGGCTGGCCTTGGTGGGCTTGCTGGTGGTGGGCCAAACGCTGCTGGTGGTGCTGACACTGCGCTACGAGGACAGCCGGGGCATGGACCGGGCCGAGGCGGTGGCCTCTTCGGCAGCCCAGGATGTGCGGCGCCTGACGGTCCAGCGTTTGCAGGCGGTGCAGGCACTGCAGTGGTCGGCCCAGGCCGAGGTGTGGTCGTCGCAGGCCCGCCAGATGCTGGCCCGATTTCCGGAAATCGGGCGGCTGGAGCGGCGCGACCCGCAGGGCCGCATCGTCACCGCGGCGGACAGCCCCCTGGGCCAGCCCCTGTTCACGCTCAAAGGCCGAGGCCTGCTGCGCATGGACAGCGACCAGGCCTGCGCCGCCGCACTCAACAGCCTGAGCCCCCAGTTTTCGCGGTCCTACTTCGTGCCTTTGCCCAGCGGTGCCGGGATGGAGGTGGTGGATGTGTGCCTGCCCGAGCAGGAGGCCGGCCGTTCTTCAGGCTACACGGTGGCCACCCTGCCCTTGGGCCAACTGCTGGAGGCGGTGGCCCCACCGGACAACCGCTACGAACTGAGCTTCGTGGAGGCAGACGGGGCGCGGCTGGCCCGGTACGGTGCCGCGCGCGGCCTGGGGCTCTATGTGGCACGCCGCGCACTGGACCTGCCGGGGGTGGTGCTGGAGATCAAGGTGGACGACACCCTGGGGCGGCCGGGTCTGCTGCCCAATGTCACCACGGCGCTGGTGCTGGGGCTATCGATTGCCCTGACGGTGGTGGTGAGCCTGCTGCTGCGCGACATGCGCCGGCGCACGGACGCCGAACGCGCGCTGGCGGAGTCGCTGGCCTTCCGCAAGGCGATGGAGGATTCGCTGAACACCGGCTTGAGGGCGCGCGACCTCGATGGGCGCATCACCTATGTGAACCCGGCCTTCTGCAGCATGGTGGGGTTCACGGCCCCGCAGCTGCTGGGCAGTGGCGGTCGGGCGGGCTCGCTCCCACCCTACTGGCCACCGGAGCGGGTGGAGGAATACCGGCGCCGGCAATCCACACGGCAGTCGGCACTTCTGCCAGGGCAGCCCACGCCCCCGGATGCGGCTGTGCAGGACAACTTGCCCGCCACCCTGCAGGGCTTCGAGACTGTGTTCATGCGCGCCAATGGCGAGCGCTTTCCTGTGATGATCTACGAGGCGCCGCTGGTGGACGGCGCAGGGCGGCACGCGGGCTGGATGAGTGCGGTGCTGGATGTGAGCGAACGGCAGCGCAATGAGGAGGTGGCGCGCCAACAGCAGGAACGGCTGCAGGCCACGGCGCGCCTGGCCACGCTGGGCGAGATGGCCTCGCTGCTCAGCCACGAACTCAACCAGCCGCTGTCGGCGATTGCCAGCTACGCCAGCGGCTGCCAGAACCTGCTGGCCGAGCCGGACGAACACACGGTGCCGATGCTGCGCGAGGCGGTGGCCCGCATGGGCGAACAGGCCGAGCGCGCCGGCCGGGTGATCAAGAGCGTGCACGACTTCGTGCGGCGGCGCGAACAGTTGCGCGAAACCCTGCCGGTGCAGACGCTTTTTGACGGTGTGCTGCCCCTGGTGCGCCTTCAGGCCCGCAAGAGCGGCACGCGGGTGGAAGTGCAGCAGCACGAGGCCGGTTTGAAGGTGCAGGTGGACCGCACGATGATGGAGCAGGTGCTGCTGAACCTCACGCGCAATGCCATTCAGGCGATGGAAGGCCACACGCCGCCGCTTCAGCGGGTGTTGAAGTTGCGCGTGCAGGGCTTGCCGCACGGCCGGGTGCAGTTCGAGGTGCACGATTGCGGGCCGGGCATCACACCCGAGGTGGCCGCGCGCCTGTTCACGCCCTTCTTCACCACGCGCGAAGACGGCATGGGCCTGGGCCTGAGCCTGTGCCGCACCGTGGTGGAGCAGCATGGCGGCACCTTGGAGCATGAAGTGCCTGAACCCGAAGCGCCGTTGCCGGGATGTTGTTTCCGCTTCACGGTGCCCGGCGCGGCGGGAGCAGCGCTTGCAGGAAATGGGGCAGGGGCGCTGCAGACGGGTTGAGCGGGCGATACTTCGGCCATGGCATCTTCCTACCCGCACTTGCCAGGCCAATCGGCCGCTCAGGCAGCCCTGGCGGGCCTGGGCCTGCCCATGGTCTACCTGGTCGATGATGAAGAGGTGGTGCGCGACGCCCTGGCCTGGCTGCTGCGCAGCCGCCGCCTGCTCAGCGAAGGATTTGGCAGTGCCGAAGCCTTCGAGGCCCGCGTGCTGGCAGATGCGCAAGCCCACCGCGGGGCGGCAACACCTGCGGCCACCGGCCCCGCCGGCGATTGGCCCCGCAGCCCCTCTTGCCTGCTGCTGGATGTGCGCATGCCCGGCATGAGTGGGCCCGAACTGTTCGAACGCCTGGCTGCACGCGGCCTCTTGCAGCGGCTGCCGGTGATCTTCCTCACCGGCCATGGCGATGTGCCCACCGCAGTGGCCGCCGTCAAGCGCGGTGCCTTCGACTTCGTGGAAAAGCCCTTTTCCGACAACGCCCTGGTGGACCGCATCGAGCAGGCCCTGGCGCAGAGCGCGCAAGCCCTCATGGCGCAACGCGCCGTGGTGCAGATACGCGCCGCGCTGGCCGACCTGACCGAGCGCGAGCGTGAGGTGATGCGGCTGGTGATGGACGGACTGCCCAACAAGCTCATTGCCGATGAACTCGACATCTCCGTTCGCACGGTGGAGGTGCACCGGTCGCGGGTGTTCGACAAGATGGGGGTGAAGTCGGCCGTGGAGTTGGTGAACCGGATGAATGAGCACCCCGGACAACTGGATGAAGTGCTGGCCAGACCCTCTGCCAGCGGCCGGCCCACCGGCGCTGCTTGAAGATGGCACTGGGCGAATTCGAGCTGATCGAGCGCATCCTGCGCCGACCACAGGACGCGCAGCGGGGTTGTGTGGCCCTGGGCGGGGGCGACGATTGCGCGCTGCTGCAGCTGCAGCCCGGGCAGCAGTGGGCCGTGAGCACGGACACCCTGGTGGAAGGCCGCCACTTCCTGTCGAGCGTTGACCCCGAGGCCCTGGGCCACAAGGCGCTGGCGGTCAACCTGAGCGACCTGGCCGCCTGTGGCGCACAGCCGCAGGCCTGCACCCTGAATCTCACCCTGCCGCGAGCCGAGGAAGGCTGGTTGCGCCGCTTTGCGCGCGGCTTCTTTGCATTGGCCGATGCACACGGCATCGTGCTGGCCGGCGGCGATACCACTGGCGGGCCGCTGAGCATCACGGTGACGGTGATGGGCACGGTGCCGGCCGGCACCGCCTTGTTGCGCTCGGGCGCGCGGGTGGACGACGATTTGTGGGTGAGCCACCCGCTGGGCGGCGGTCTCGGAGACGCACGGCTGGCGTTGGAAATCTTTCGTGGCCATGCCGGCTTGCCGCAGGAGGGCTTTGAAGCGGTGCGGCTGCGCATGGAGAAGCCGCAGCCCCGCGTGGCGCTGGGTGCGGCGCTGCGCGGCGTGGCCCATGCGGCCATCGATTTGAGCGACGGTCTGACCGGCGACCTGGGCCATGTGCTGAAGGCCAGCCGCGTGGGCGCGCAGCTGTGGTGGGCCGCACTGCCGCGCAGTGCCTGGGTGGCCGCGCAAGCGTCGGCGCTGCAGCGCGAGGCCTTGTTGGCCGGTGGTGACGACTATGAACTGCTGCTGAGTGCCCCACCCTCCGCGCGTGAAGCCATGGCCGCGCGGGCATCGGCATGCGGCACCGGCCTCACGCGCATCGGACGATTGGTTCCCGGCTCCGGCGTGCAGGTATTCGACGACGAAGCCGCTGCTGCATCGGGCGGCGTCCCCTGGCCGGCCCAAGCCTTACCGCAAGGCTTCGATCATTTCCGCGATGAAGGCTAGGTTCATGTGGGGCCACCCGGCCCGCTGGCTGGCCTTGGGCATGGGCAGCGGCCTGTCGCCCGTGGCGCCAGGCACGGTGGGCACGCTGTGGTCTTGGGTCAGCTTCCTGGTGCTGGAGCCCTTTCTGGACGATACGCAGTGGCTGCTGCTGATCGCCCTGGGCATCGGCGTGGGCGTGTGGGCCTGCACCCGCACCGCGCGCGCGTTGCGCATGGCCGACCCCTCCTGCATAGTGTGGGACGAGATCGTGGCGTTCTGGATCGTG
>CAMCTE010000041.1 GCA_945878385.1 Azohydromonas lata NBRC 102462
GCGCGCCGCGCAGGGCTTGGGCGGAATCGATCACCGAACGGATGTCCTTGATGCCCGCGCTCACTGCTGAGAGCAACAGGAACTGACTGCGCGTGACCTGCGCGGCCAGGCGGGCGATCGTGGTCTTGCCCACGCCTGGCGGGCCCCACAGGATGAAGGAATGCAGCCGCCCTGAATCGAAGGCCAGGCGCAAGGGCCGGCCGGGCCCGATCAGGTGGGCTTGCCCCACCACATCGTCCAGACGCTGCGGGCGCAAGCGCTCGGCCAGAGGGGCATGACTGGCCTGGGCATTCATCGCCTGGGTTGTCGCGCGCCCGACTCCGCCAGAAGCCCCCGGCGGGTCTTCGTCGAACAAGTCGCTCACTGCTGGATCACATCCGCACCTTTGGGCACGGCAAACACCATCCGGTCGGCGGGCAGCGCCACATTCAATCTCACCGCCTTGAACTGCAGCACCGAACGCTGGCCCAGGTTGTCCAAAATTTCCACGCCGGCCAATTCGCCGTTGCGAAACCCGATGCGCAGGCTCTCGAAGCCGCCATCGCCTTGCTTGGGCACGGCCTTGACCCACTCGATGCCGTCACGGGTGGCGTCGTTGCTCAGGGTGAAGTCGCGGTCCAGTTGTGCGCCGGCCAGCAGCGCCGCCGGCGTGGCGGCCAGCGCAGTCGATTGCTTGCGCGAAACCACCTGATTCAAATCGGGGTCGAAGATCCACAGGCGCTGGCCATCGGCCACGATGAGCTGCTCAAAGGGCTTGGTATAACTGAAGCGAAAACGGTTGGGCCTTGAGAACTCAAAGGTGCCGCTGGAGCTGCGCCGCTTGGCGCCATCGGGCGAGGTGACGGTTTGGGTGAATTCGGCGCTGCCGGTGCGGGCTTCGCGCACAAATGCATTCAAGGACCCCAGCGCGTCGGCCAGCGCCGGACCACCCCAGGCCGCCATGAGGCCACACAGCACAAAGCGCAACACGTCCTATTCCTCCCGCCGCGGCACGATGATGTCGCGGTTGCCATTGGTGGCCATCGACGACACCAGACCTGATTTTTCCATCTGCTCCAAAAGCCGCGCCGCGCGGTTGTAGCCGATGCGCAGGTGCCGCTGCACCAGCGAGATGGAGGCCCGCTTGTTTTCAAGCACCACGGCCACGGCCTGGTCGTACAGGGGGTCGCTCTCGCCGTCACTGCCACCGCCGCCCAGGGCGCCCGCTTCACCACCCTCGCCGTCGAGCACGCCGCCTTCCAGGATGCCCTCGATGTAGTTGGGCTCGCCCTGGCTCTTGAGGAATTCCACCACCCGGTGCACTTCGTCATCGCTCACAAAGGCACCGTGCACGCGCACGGGCAGGCCGGTGCCGCTGGCCATGTAGAGCATGTCGCCCATGCCCAACAGTGCCTCGGCACCCATCTGGTCCAGGATGGTGCGGCTGTCGATCTTGCTGCTGACCTGGAAGCTCAGGCGGGTGGGAATGTTGGCCTTGATCAGGCCGGTGATCACATCCACGCTGGGCCGCTGCGTGGCCAGAATCAGGTGAATGCCGGAGGCGCGCGCCTTCTGCGCCAGGCGGGCGATCAACTCTTCGATCTTCTTGCCCACCACCATCATCAGGTCGGCCAGCTCGTCGATGACCACCACGGTGAAGGGCAGGCGCTCCAGGGGCTCAGGCTGCTCGGGCGTCAGAGAGAAGGGATTGGGAATCTTCTCGCCACGCGCCGCCGCTTCATCAATTTTCTTGTTGAAGCCGGCCACATTGCGCACGCCCATCTTGCTCATGAGCTTGTAGCGCCGCTCCATCTCGCCCACGCACCAATTCAACGCGTTGGCAGCCTGCTTCATGTCGGTGACCACCGGGCACAGCAGGTGAGGAATGCCTTCGTAGACGCTCATCTCGAGCATCTTGGGGTCGATGAGGATCAGGCGCACATCGCGGGCCTCGGCCTTGTAGAGCAGGCTCAGGATCATCGCGTTGATGCCCACCGACTTGCCCGAGCCGGTGGTGCCGGCCACCAGGCAGTGCGGCATCTTGGCCAGGTCGGCCACCACAGGCTGGCCCACGATGTCCTTGCCCAGGCCCATGGTCAACATCGAGCCCGCATCGGCATACACCTGCGAACCGAGGATTTCGGTGAGTTTGATGACTTGCCGCTTGGCGTTGGGCAACTCCAGGGCCATGGTGGTCTTGCCCGGAATGGTTTCCACCACGCGGATGCTCACCAAGGAAAGGGACCGTGCCAGGTCCTTGGCCAGATTCACCACCTGAGAGCCCTTCACGCCCGTGGCCGGCTCGATTTCATAGCGCGTGATCACCGGGCCGGGCGAGGCCGCCACCACCTGCACTTCCACTCCGAAGTCGCGCAGCTTCTTTTCGATCAGGCGGGAGGTCATCTCCAGGGTTTCGGGCGCTACGCTTTCCTGGCGTGAAGGCGCCGAGTCCAACAGGTCCACCTGGGGCAGCTTGGTGTCCTGCAGTTCGTTGAACAGCGGCTTCTGACGTTCCTTGGCCACGCGGGTCGAAAGAGGCACTTCCACCACCGGCGGCTCGATCACGATGGGCACATGCTCCTCTTCCTCGATGCGCCGCTCCACCTCCACATCCTCGGTGCGCTCGCGCAGGGCCTGCTCGCCCAGGCGCACATCTTCGGCGCGGTCCTTCTGGGCCTGGCGTTGTTCGCGCAGGCTGTCCACCCAGGCACCGATGTGCTCGGCCACGCGCAGCCAGGAAAAACCGAAGGCCCAGGACACACCCAACACCAAGGAGGCGATCCAGAACACACCTGAGCCGTTGAAGCCCAGCCATTTCATGGACCAGGTGCCCAGCCACCAACCCAGCACGCCGCCGGCATGCCCGGGCATGCCGGGCTCGGCCTGGTACAGGCGCGTCCATTCCAAAGAGGCACTGGCGGCCAACAGCAGCAGAACGCCCACCGCACGCAGCACGGGCGCCGTTCCCGGCCAAGAAGCCGCTGAAGTGTCCTGTGCGTCCATCCCGCGCAAGCGCCAGGCCAGCACCGACAACCAGTGACGCGCCACGATCAGGGGCATCCACCAGACCGAGTAGCCCATCAGAAACAAGGCAAAGTCAGAGGCCCAGGCCCCCACGCGGCCCACAGCGTTGGACGCCAGTTCCTGGCGCCCGCTGGTGGTGAAGCCCGGGTCGGCGCCCTGGTGGGTGGCCAAGGCCAGCACCGCCAACAGCCATAGCACGGCGGTGATGAAAAGCCACAAAGCGCGAGGTGGTGAGGCGGCAGGCGCCCGCACACCCGCAGCGGCCCGGCGGGAGGTCTGTCGGTCGAAATCGCTGACGCGGGAGCGCCGCTCGCGGTCCTTGGCAGCGGTCATGGGCATCGTCATGCCCACATTGTGGCGCCACTGGGGCGCCGCGCCACAGGGTTCAGCGCTCAACCACCGGCTGCTGCCGGATGATCAGGGAGCCGTCCTCCTGCGTCTCGATCACGCCGCGCTCTTCCAGGTCCTTCATGACGCGGCTGACCATTTCGCGCGACGCGCCCACGATCTTGGCCATGTCCTGGCGGGACACCTTGGATCGGATGACGCGCAGGCCGTCGGCTTCTTCGGAAATTTCCATCAGCGTACGGGCCACTCGGCCATACACATCCAACAGGGCCAGGGACTCGATCTGGCGGTCGGCAGCGCGCAAGCGCTTGACCAGGCCGTGCATGACCGAATAAGCCAGGGTGGAACTGTCGGGCAGGCAGCGCGAAAATTCCTGGCGCCCCAGCACCAGCATGTCGGTTTGCACCTCGGCGCGCACGGTGGCCGAATGGGGCTCGTTGTCGATGAGGCTCATCTCGCCCACATAGTCGCCTGCCTCCAAGACCGCCAGGATGACTTCGCGGCCTTTGTTGTCGGCCGTCAGCACGCGCGCACGGCCGTTGAGCAGGATGAACAGGGCGTTGCTCTTGCGGCCCTGCTCGACGACGATTTCCCCGCGGCGAAAGCGCCGCTTGATGACGCCGTCGGCCACTTGGCGGGCCTGGTCATGGGTGAGCAGGGAAAACAGCGGAACCCGACGGATCAGGTCCAGGTTGGACAACATCGACATGGCACGCCTTTTCGGTTAAACCTCATAAGAGGGACTATCGGGAGTTTGTCTCATTTGATCGAGATCAATCTGATCAAGTGTGTATCAAAAATGCTTATTTTTTCACTTTCAAATGCCAACCATCCGGGTTCACCCTGAAAAACAGCGGCGTTTGGCCCCGCGTGAGAAAATGTGGTCATGACTGCAACGAACACCCACGCACAAGTTCTGATCCTGGGCTCCGGCCCTGCCGGCTACACCGCGGCCATCTACGCCGCGCGCGCCAACCTTAAGCCCATGCTCGTGACGGGTATGGCCCAAGGGGGGCAGTTGATGACCACCACCGAGGTGGACAACTGGCCGGCCGATGTGATGGGCGTGCAGGGGCCGGAACTGATGCAGCGCTTTTTGGAACATGCCGAGCGCTTCAACACCCAGATCGTGTTCGACCACATCCACACGGTGAACCTGGCCCAACGCCCCTTCACCCTGACGGGTGACAGCGGCACCTACACCTGCGACGCCCTGATCATCGCCACCGGTGCCAGCGCCAAGTATCTCGGCTTGCCCAGCGAAGCGGCCTTCATGGGCAAGGGCGTGAGCGGATGCGCCACCTGCGACGGCTTCTTCTACCGCGGGCAGGAAGTGTGCGTGGTGGGCGGTGGCAATACGGCGGTGGAAGAAGCGCTTTACCTGTCCAACATCGCCAGCAAGGTGCACCTGATCCATCGCCGCGACAAATTCCGTGCCGAGGCCATCATGGTGGACAAGCTCCACCAGAAGGTGGCCGAGGGCAAGATGGAACTGCACCTGTGGAGCACCCTGGACGAGGTGCTGGGGGATGCCTCGGGCGTCACCGGCGTGCGCGTCCAAAGCACCCAGGACGGCTCGAAGAAGGATTTGAAGCTGCAAGGCTGCTTCATCGCCATCGGCCACCAGCCCAACACCGACATCTTCAAGGGCCACCTGGAGATGAAGGACGGCTACCTGATCACGCGCTCGGGCTTGGCCGGCATGGCCACCATGACCAGCGTGCCAGGGGTGTTCGCCGCGGGGGATGTGCAGGACCATGTCTACCGCCAGGCCATCACGAGCGCGGGCACCGGGTGCATGGCCGCCTTGGACGCGCAGCGCTTCCTGGAGCAGGAAGGCTGATCGGGTTTTCCGCTATACTCATGGGCTTTGCTGCGCGCCACGCTCGTGGCCGCTTCGGGAAACCGCCACCCTTATGGCGAGGTGAGGCCAGACGTCAGTCGGGCCGTTTTATTCAAGTTTGGAGTGTCCACATGGCACGCGTGTGTGAAGTCACGGGCAAGAAGCCCATGGTGGGAAACAACGTCTCCCACGCCAACAACAAGACCAAGCGTCGTTTCCTGCCCAACCTGCAATACCGCCGGTTCTGGGTGGAAAGCGAGAACCGCTGGGTGCGCCTGCGCGTGTCGAACGCCGCCCTGCGCCTGATCGACAAGAAGGGCATCGACGTGGTGCTCGCTGACCTGCGCGCGCGCGGTCAGATCTAACGCACCACACCGGCACCACTACCGGCACACATTCGGAAGGACACATCATGGCAACCAAAGGCGGCCGCGAGAAGATCAAGCTGGAGTCCACTGCGGGCACCGGCCATTTCTACACCACGAACAAGAACAAGAAGACCACGCCCAGCAAGCTCGAATTCATGAAGTTCGACCCCAAGGCGCGCAAGCACGTGCTGTACAAGGAAACCAAGCTGAAGTGATTCGGCTGCCACCGGGATCAGCCTCGGTGGGGTTTCAAAAAGAAAATGCCCGCTCATCGAGCGGGCATTTTTCATGGGGGCGGCGATGCAATCGCCGCGACCCCGGGTGGCCGCATCAGATGCGGGCTGCCTTCACCCTCAGCGACATCTCCTGCAAGGCGGCGATGCCGCTTTCCTCGGCGCGCTGGCACCAGGCTTGCAAGTCGGCCACCAACTGTTCGCGCGACACATTGGTGCGGGTCCACAACTGGCGCAATTCCTCGCGCATGGACACCAGCTTGGTCAGCACCGGGCTGGAGGCCATGGCCACCGCCACCTGCGGTTTCACGCCCTGGGGCACCTTTTCGTCGTCACGCGGCAACCAGCGGCGGGCGATCAGCATTTGGCTCCAGCTCTCGCTGCCCTTGCGGCCCTGCTCGCGAAGGCGGTCGAGCTCGGCACCACAGGCACGCTTGAGGGCTGCGGCGTAGTCGGCCATCACCTCGTAGCGGTGGTGAATCAAGGCTTCCAGTGTTTTGCCGTCCGCTTGCTGGCGAACCTCGCCCAGCTTGAGCACTGGCGCGGTCTTGCGCACGGTGGCCTGGCCCAGCATCTGCAGAATGCGGATGTACATCCAACCGATGTCGAACTCGTGCGGCTTGACCGACAACTTGGCCGACGTGGGGTAGGTGTGGTGGTTGTTGTGCAACTCCTCGCCGCCGATGACGATGCCCCAAGGCGAGATGTTGGTGGACGCATCCACCGCCTCGAAATTGCGATAACCCCACCAGTGGCCGATACCGTTGATGATGCCGGCTGCCGTGATGGGAATCCACAGCATCTGCACCGCCCACACGGCCGCGCCGATGGCACCGAACAGCAGCAGGTTGACGACCATCATGATCGACACGCCCAGGGCGCTGTGGCGGGTGTAGAGGTTGCGCTCGATCCAGTCGTTGGGCGTGTTGTGGCCGAACTTGGACAGCGTTTCCTGGTTCTTGGCTTCGGTGCGGTACAGCTCAGCGCCCTCCAGCAACACGGTGCGAATGCCGCGGGTCTGCGGGCTGTGCGGATCCTCCTCGGTTTCGCACTTGGCGTGGTGCTTGCGGTGGATGGCCACCCATTCCTTGGTGACCATGCCCGTGGTCAGCCACAGCCAGAAGCGGAAGAAGTGCGAAGGCACCGCACCCAGGTCGAGCGAGCGGTGGGCTTGTGAGCGGTGAAGGAAGATGGTGACCGCCGCGATGGTGATGTGGGTCACCACCAGGGTGTACACCACGGTCTGCCATGCGCTGGCGCCGACGAGCCCGTCGGCCATCACATTCACAAATCCCATCCAGAGCTGATAAATATCCATGAGAGGTCCAAAAAGCGATACCCCCATGCTACCGCGCGGGGGGCAATCAGTCTCGGCGGGTGATCACGGCGGCAAAGAATCCGTCGGTGCCATGCCGGTGCGGCCACAGGCGCAGGTGTCCGCCCGTGCACAAGGCGGCGGCATCGGGCACCTTCAGCCGGGTGAGTTCCTGCGCCGCGTCCAATCGCTCGAAATTCGGGTGCCCTGCCAAAAAGGCCTCCACCACCGCCTCGTTTTCCTCGGGCAGCACGCTGCAGGTGGCATACACCAGCCGCCCACCGGGCTTGAGCAGCCGCACCGCACTGGCCAGGATGGCCTGTTGCAAGCCCGCCAACTCCGCCACCGATTCGGGCTTCTGGCGCCACTTCAGGTCGGGGTTGCGGCGCAGCGTGCCCAAGCCCGAACAGGGCGCGTCCACCAACACCCGGTCGATCTTGCCGGCCAAGCGCTTGATGCGTTCGTCCCGTTCATGGGCAATCTGCACCGGGTGCACATTGGACAGACCGCTGCGCGCCAGGCGGGGCTTGAGTGCGGCCAGGCGGTGGCCCGAAGTGTCGAAGGCATAAAGGCGACCGGTATTGCGCATGGCCGCGCCCAGGGCCAGGGTCTTGCCGCCGGCACCGGCGCAGAAGTCCACCACCATCTCGCCCCGATGGGCGTCGGTGAGCAGGGCCAGCAGTTGGCTGCCCTCGTCCTGCACCTCCACATCGCCGCGGCTGAAGACCTCCAGTTTGTTGAGCGCCGGCTTGCCCTTCAGGCGCAGGCCCAAAGGGGAATGGGGGGTGGGCTCACACGGAAAGCCGAGCGTTTCGAATTCAGCCAGCGCCGCCTCGCGCTTGGCCTTGAAGGCGTTCACGCGCAAATCCAGCGGCGCCGGTTCTTCCATGGACTGCAAAAAGCCTCGCAGTTCCTCGCCCACCACCGCCTGCAGCCGCTCAAGCAACCACGGTGGCATGTTGGCGCGCACCCGCTCGGGCAGGTTGGCGGTGTCCACGGCGCGAAGCTGTTGCAACCAGGTCCACTCGGCTTCGGTGACGGCCGCCTTCAGGTAGGCATCACTGCCCTGCCAGGCCAGCAGCACCAAGCGCCGCGCCAGGGGCCCCTGCCCGGACTGCGCCAAGTGCTGCAGCACCAAGCGCTGGCGCAGCACCCGAAAGGTGGTTTCGGCCAGGATGGCGCGGTCCTTGGCGCCCAGGGCCTTGTTTTCCCGGAAGAAGGCCGAGACCTCGCGGTCGGCCGGATGCACCAGCAGCAGCACACGCTGCAACAGCTCGGTGGCCAATTGAACCTGAAGCTTGGGATGCATGAAGGCCTATTCGTTGAAAAAGAGCACCTGCGGTGCACCCCGGCGATGGTGCACCACCCCGGATTGAAGCGCCAGTTCGCCGTTCACATGCCAGCCCACCGCCAGCGGCAACAGGCGATGCTCGGCCTGCAGCACGCGTTCGGCCAGGGCTTGTTCGTCATCACCCGCGCGCACCGGCACCACCGCTTGGGCGATCACCGGGCCATGGTCCAGCGTGGGCGTTACATAGTGCACGGTGGCACCGGCCGCCTTCACCCCACATTCCAGGGCGCGGCGGTGGGTGTGCAGTCCAGGAAAAGCGGGCAGCAGCGAGGGATGGATGTTCATCAGGCGGCCCTCGAAATGGCGCACGAAGGGCTCACCGAGCACACGCATGAAGCCGGCCAGCACCACCAGGTCCGGCTGCAGGGCCTTGCAGGATTGCAGCAGGGCCGCATCGAAAGCCTCGCGGGTTTCGAAGGCCTGATGGTCCAGGACCTGGGTGTGCAAGCCGTGATCCCGCGCCCACTGCAGGCCCGCGGCCTGCGGGCGGTTGCTGATCACGCCCACCCATTGCGCTTTCCAGGCCTGCGCATGCGCGGCTTCAACCACGGCGGCCAGGTTGCTGCCGCGGCCGGATATCAAGGCCAGGATGCGCGTGTTCATGGGGGTGTGCAAGGGGCGGCAGTGTACTGGCCGTGCGCGGGCGCCCTAGAGGGCCCCACTTCTACAATGCACGGATGAGTCATCGTGTTCTGACCGGCATCACCACCTCCGGCACCCCGCACCTGGGCAACTATGTCGGTGCCATCCGCCCAGCCGTGGCCGCCAGCCGAGAAGCCGGTGTGGAAAGTTACCTGTTCCTGGCCGACTACCACGCCCTGATCAAGTGCGACGACCCCCGGCGCGTGGCGCGTTCACGCTTGGAAATTGCCGCCACCTGGCTGGCCTGTGGCCTGGACCCACAGCGAGTGACCTTCTACCGCCAAAGCGACATTCCCGAGATTCCTGAACTCAACTGGCTGTTGACCTGCGTCACCGCCAAGGGCCTGATGAACCGGGCGCATGCCTACAAGGCCGCCACCGACGCCAACCAGGCGCAAGGCGATGAAGAGGATGCCGGCGTGACCATGGGGCTGTTCGGCTACCCGGTACTGATGGCCGCTGACATCCTGATGTTCAACGCCCACCGCGTGCCAGTGGGGCGCGACCAAGTGCAGCACATCGAAATGGCGCGCGACATTGCCACCCGCTTCAATCACCTCTATGGGCAGGGCCGGGAACTGTTCGTACTGCCGCAGGCGCAGATTGACGACGCGGTGGCCGTGCTGCCCGGCCTGGACGGCCGCAAGATGAGCAAGAGCTACGACAACACCCTGCCCCTATTTGATGGCGGGGCCAAGGCCTTGCGCGACACGGTGGCCAAGATCGTCACCGATTCACGGCTTCCGGGTGAGCCCAAGGAAACCGAAGGCTCGGCCTTGGTGTTGATCCACGACAGTCTGGCCACCCCCCAGCAACGACAAGCCTTCCACGACGACCTGGCCGGTGGCCTGGCCTGGGGCGAGGCCAAGGCCCGCACCACCGCCCTGCTGGAAGCCCATATCGCGCCGATGCGCGAACACTATGAAGCGTTGATCGCAAGGCCAGACGACATCGAGGACATCCTGCTGGACGGAGCCCGCAGGGCGCGAGCCGTGGCGCAACCCTTCATGGAACAACTGCGCGAGGCGGTGGGGTTGGGCCGCTTGGGGTCTGCACGAACGGGCGGCACACCGGGGGGTGCGGCGGGTGCAGCCGGCAGTGCAGCCACCGAGCGCGCGCCCGTGTTCAAGCAATACCGTGAGGCCGATGGCCGTTTCTACTTCAAGCTCAGTGCACACGACGGCGCGGTGCTGCTGCAAAGCGAGGGCTTCGAAGCAGGCCGAGAGGCCGGTCAGTGGGTCAAGCGCATCCGAAGCGAAGGGGCCGAGGCCGCAAGGCAGGCACCGGTGGCCCTGGGCCCCGGTGTGCAGTGGGCTGCCGTGGAGCAGGCCCTGCAACGCATGATGGCCGACGACGCGCAAGCGGCCGCGCAGGCCTGAGCCGGTGCGGGCGTCACCCATGGCAGGCATCCACATCACCGACATCGAATCGGCCATCAACTGGTGGCGCGAGCGTTCGCCTTCCGCCGACGGGGTGAGCGCCTGCGCCGAAGTGCGCGCATTGGCTGAAATCTATGCCCTCATGGTGTACCACCGCGAGCCCGAGTGCGACGAGGTGAGCATGCCCGCCAAGGCCAAGCAGGCCTGGCTGCAGTGGTACGGCAGCACACCAGACGCGCCGTGCATCGCCATCTGTTCGACCAGCCAGGGCGACGACATCTGCAAGGGCTGCGGGCGCAGCTTCGATGAAGTGCAGAACTGGACCGTGATGAGCCCCGCTGAAAAACGCGGCACCTGGCGGCGCATCACGCAGGAGGGCACGGCCTGGCGGTTCAACCGCTATGCGGAACGGGCGCAGGCTTCAGCGGGCCTGGGCCCCAGGCCCGTAACGGCACCAAGCCCCTTGCCGAGCGACGCATCCGGCGCCGCGGCGCCGTGACGCGCCACCCAATCACCTTCGGCCAGGACAGCCGGCGAATCCTGCAACTCGCGTGGCCCGTGTTGGTGGGCCAGTTGGCCGTGCTGGCCTTCGGGACCATCGACACCGTGCTGCTGGCGCGTCTGGGCTCGCAAGACCTGGCTGCGCTGGCCGTGGGGTCGGCGGCCTACATCACCGTCTTCGTGGGGCTGATGGGTGTGCTGTTGGCCATCGGCCCCATCGTGGGCCACCACTACGGCGCCGGTGAACACGAGCAGGCTGGCCGCCAGTTCCACCAGGGCATCTGGCTGGCGCTGGCCTTGTCAGCAGTGGGCGTGTTGGTGCTGGCCTTTCCGCAGCCTTTCCTGGCACTGGCTCAGGTGGACACGGCGGTGGCGCAAGGCATTCGTGGCTATCTGGTGGCCTTGGCCTTTGCCTTGCCCGCCTCGCTGCTGTTCACCGTGTACCGCGGTTTCAACACGGCCATCTCAAGGCCCAAGGCGGTGATGAACCTGCAGGTGGGCGCACTGGCTTTGAAGTTACCGCTGTCTGTGGCCCTGGCATGGGGCGTGCCGGCATGGAACCTGCCCGGCCTGGGTGTGGTGGGCTGCGGCGTGGCCACGGCCATCGTGATGTGGCTGCAATGCTTGGCCGCGGCCTGGATCATGTTCAAAGACCCCCACTACGCGCCCTATGCCCTGCTGGGCCGTGGGTTGGATGCACCCAATGGGCCGATGCTGCGGGCCTTGCTGCGCCTGGGTGTGCCCATGGGGGCCGGTATCTTGATCGAGGTGACGGGCTTCACCTTCATGGCCCTTTTCATTGCCCGACTGGGCCCCTTGCCGGTGGCTGGGCATCAGATTGCCGCCAATCTTGTGTCCCTGCTGTTCATGGTGCCCCTGGCGCTTTCCAACGCCACGAGCACCCTGGTGGCGCAGCAGTTGGGTGCCCACGCGCCCGCCCAGGCACGGCAGTTGGCTTGGCATGGCGTGCTGCTGGCTGCAGTGCTGGCGCTGCTGATGGGTGCCACGCTGTACCTGGGTCGGCCTTGGGTGGCGGGGCTTTACACGCACGATGCAGCCGTGGCCGCTGCAGCCCTGGTGCTGATGGGCTGGGTGGTGTGGTTCCATCTGGCCGACGCCTTGCAAACCATGGCCGCACTGGTGTTGCGGGCCTATCGGGTGGCCACGCTGCCGGTGGTGGTGTACGCGGTGGCCCTGTGGGGCGTGGGCCTGGGTGGCGGTTACGCGCTGGCGTTTCGGGAACCGAACACAGACTCGCTGCTGCCCTGGGCAGTGGGGGCATCGGGTTTCTGGGTGGCGTCCACTGCAGCGCTGTGGGTGGCTGCGGTGCTGCTGTTGGCCTTGCTGGCTTGGGTCATCAGGCAGCAAACGCCGCGGGGCTCGCTGGCAGGGCCGCCTGAAGCGGCAACCGGATGATGAAGCAACTGCCGCCACCCTGGCGCGGCTGAACTTCGGCCTGACCCGCATGGTGCTGCGCAATCTGGCGCACCAGCGACAAGCCCAGGCCCACACCGCCTTCGCTTTCAGCATGGCCCGGCAAGCGGTAGAAGGGCTCGAAGATGCGCTCGGCCTCATGGGTTGGCACGCCGGGCCCCCGGTCGAGCACCCTCAATTCGGCAAAGGGCTGGTGCGCGTGCTGCACATGGCGCAGTTCCACCTCCACCAAGCCCTGCCCATAGCGGGCCGCGTTGTCCAAGAGGTTGCGCACGGCGCGCCGCAACAGCCGCTCTTCACCGCGCACGGGGGTGACGCCGTCGGCGGTGATGAGTTCGGCGCCTGACCGGGCGGCCTCTTCGGCCACCGTGGCCAAAAGGTCGAAGGTGGGGGACAGGGCCTGTGCGGCCGGTGCCAGGCCCGGTGTGGTCAGGTCTGCCGATGACCGGGTCTGCGCCTGAAGACGGCTGGACAACAACAGTTCCTCGATCAGGGCGTCCAATTCGCGCAGGTTGTGGTCGATTTCCCGGCGCAGCCTTTCGCGCATCGGCGTTTCCTGGGCCTCCTGCAGCAGCCCCAAGGCCACCTTCAAACGCGCCAGCGGCGAGCGCAGCTCATGCGAGGCATTGGCCACCAGCCGCGAATGGGACTGCACCAGCGACTCAATGCGCTCGGCCGCCCTGTTGAAGGCCGTGGCCAACTGCGCCACTTCGTCGCTGCCGGCATCGTCCACCCGATGGCCCAGAGAACCGCTGCCAAACCGCTCCACGCCGCGCTGCAAAGACTCCAGCCGGCGCGTGAGCCGCCGCACCACCGGGTAGGCCCCAAGGGCCACGGCCAGGAAGAGCAGCGCCAGCACGGCCACCAGCCCACTGCCCGATCGCATCGGGTCCAGCGCAGCCCAGGGCCCACCGAGCCCCAGGGGCGGCGCAGCGCCCGGCCCAGGGCCCAGGCCCGGCGGGTGGCCCGGCCCACGCAGGCCGTATTCACCACGCCCTGCGCCGAATTCGCCTTCGCTGCCTCGGCGCTCTCCGTTCGGCCGCGGGCCGCGCATCATCCACAGGGTGCGGCCATCGTCCAGCACCACCGCAAGAGCCGGTGGGCCGGCGCCTTCGGCCAAGCGTCGCTCGAAGGACACACTGGCCGCGATGCGCTGCCCCTTCGCATCGTCCAGGGCCAGCGGCATGCGCAAGCGCTCGGACCAACCGCGCAATGCGGCCGCCTGTTGCGCCCGGTCCTCGGTCGCTTCGGGCAGGGCCTGCGCAATCAGTTCACCCATCGCGCGCACGCGGTCGCCTCCTCCGCCTTGCTGGATGATGCGTTCACGCTCTTGGTTCACATGGCGCTGGGCCAGCCAACCCGAGCCCAAGGCGAACAGTGCCAGCACCACCACCACGGTGAACCACACCCGAAGGTACAGCGACTTCAAGTGCCCGCCTCGCGTTCATCCGACTTGCCCGTGCTGCGGGCCAGCAGGTAGCCCACGCCGCGCACGGTGAGCAGCCGCTTGGGCGCCCGCGGGTCTTGCTCGATCACGGCCCGGATGCGCGACACATGCACATCAATCGAACGGTCATAGGCCTCCAGGCTGTGGCCTCGCAGGGTCTCCATGATCTGGTCGCGGCTGAGCACGCGGCCAGCCTGGCGGGCCAGGGCCAGCAGGATGTCGAACTGGTAGCCGGTGAGGTCGCAGCCCACACCATCAAGGCGCACCGCTCTGGACCCGACATCGAGTTCCAATGCACCCACGCGCACCACCTCACCAGGGGCCGTGCCGGGCTGGGCGCGGCGCAGCAGGGCCCTCACCCGCGCCAGCAATTCCCGGGGCTCAAAGGGTTTGGGCAGATAGTCGTCTGCGCCCAGTTCCAGGCCCAGGATGCGGTCAGCGGCATCTCCCCGTGCGGTGAGCATCAGGATGGGCAAGCCACTCAGGCGCGGTTGCTGGCGCCATTCGGCGGTCAAAGCCAGCCCGTCGCCGTCGGGCAGCATCACATCCATGAGCACCAGGTCGGGCGGCTGGCGCAGCACTGCGTAGCGGGCCTGCGCCGCCGTGGGCGCGTGGTCCACCTGAAAGCCCGCTTGGCCGAGATCGTCGCGGACCATCACGGCCCGCCGTGCGTCGTCCTCAATCAGCAACAGCCTGTGCATGCTCGTCCAGGTCCATCACTTCAGCGCGGCGGTGGCTGCCGTGGCGCGACCAATGTTCGGCCAACAGGCGGCGCTGGGCCGGCTGCAGCACGGCACCGATCTCCACCGTGGCCTGCACCATGCGCTTGCCGGCGGCGTCACGCTGCGCGGCCATGCGGGCGCGCTCGGCCTCCAATGCGCCGGCATCCACCTTGTCGGCTGTCCAGGCGGCCAGCATGGCCTCGCGGCGGGGACGGCTGTCTTGGCGCGCAGCGCGCATGTCGTCGCGAGCCGCGCCGGCGATGCGGCGAATCTCGGCCCGCTGCTGCGGCGTCGCCTTCACCAGTTCGAGGGCGCGGTCTTGGCCCGGGCCCAGCAGCATCATCAGCGGGCCGCCACCCATGCCGCCACGGCGGTGTTCATGGCCACGGTGCTCGGCGCCGCGCGGCCCGTCATGGCGGTGGCCCCCGTGCTGCATGCCAGGCCCACCGTGACGTGGGCCATGTGCCATCGGGCCATGTGCTGTTGGGCCAGACTGCTGCGCCGGGGGCACCGTCGGCGCGGTTTGCGCCCAAGCAGCGGCCCCGCACATCAGGGTCAAGGGAGTCAACAGGGCCAGTGCCGCCATGCGGACTCGACCAGACTCGCTGTGGATGGTGCCGTGTGTGGTGCGGAGGGTGGGGTTCATGGAAGCTCCTTGCTCGGATTGTGAACGGGACGGCGGCCGGTATGGGGCCTGCCGTTGAATGCAGTTTGGATCGG